>JAJTBH010000298.1 GCA_021287005.1 Anaerolineae bacterium | reverse complement strand
TGATACGATTTACGATGTAACCGGATTCAATTTGCATGGGATTGCTAAGAAATAACATTGAATAAGGCAATTTATTTTTGATGCCGGATAACACTTCATCCAGTTGATCGTTGGTTTTTGCCAAAATTATGATACCGGCTTCGCGATATCCAATCCGGAATGCGGGAAAATCCCAATTCAACGCCTGTAATGCCTGAATAAGTTCATTTATATCCAGATAAACTTTGCTGCGAAAAACCATCACCGAATAACTGTTGCTGCGTAAATTTACCCCGAATTCATCCGCCTTGATAATGGCATCAACCGGGTTGGTTCCGGTCATTAAACCCTGCAGGAACCTTTCCTTCATGAGCAAACGGCTATCCATAAGTTCTTTTTTTAACAGCCTGAGTTCATCCTTGTTTTCCCGTCTCGCTGCGATTTTTCGCGCCGCATTGTTGAGCGAATTTATAAGATTGGCAGGTGTAATCGGTTTTAATAAATACTCAGAGACGTTAAGGTTGATCGCCTTCTGAGCGTATCCAAAATCGTTATAACCGCTCAAAATGATCATACATGTATCCGGACATTCGTATTGAATGCTGCGGCAAAGTTCCAGTCCATCCATATGCGGCATTCGTATATCCGTGACGACGATATCGGGCTGTAATTCCATGATACGCGTCATGGCAGTTTCGCCATCCGGGGCGTCGCCCAGGTATTCAAAATCGGTCGATTCCCAGGGAATGCTTTCCCGGATTTTCTCTCTAATAGTGATTTCATCTTCCACAAAAAAAACTGTATATTTCATGGCTTTGTTCCCTTAATCCTCAGAGTAATAATAGTACCCTGTCCCGGCGTGCTGTTAATGGTAATGCCGCAATCATCCATGTAATATAATTTGATTCTTTCTTTGATGTTATACAGACCAAAGCCATGTTTGTTTTCAGAAAAAGGGTGATTGCCGCATAACATCTCGCGGAGTTCATTAAGTTTTTGTGGCTCCATTCCCACACCGTTGTCACGAACCGTAAAGACCAAAAAGTCATTTTCCAACCAGCCATTGATCCAAATTTTTCCGCCGCCGTTTTTGGGTTTCAACCCGTGATAAATGGCGTTTTCGACCAATGGCTGAAGTAAAAATTTCATCATTGCGCAGTTCATAATATTTTCATTAACATTGATTTCGTAATCCAATTTGTCCCAGTTACGGCTGCTTTGAATGGTTAAGTAATTTTTAACATGTGACAGTTCTTCGGAAACCTCAATGAAATCTTTGCCCTTACTTAAGGATGTACGGAAAAATTGGGATAAGGCGTCGACCATTTCGATGGCGCGTTCATCTTCTCTGGCATGAATCAGCCAGATAATGGTATCCAGGGTGTTATACAAAAAATGAGGATTAATTTGTGATTGAAGAACACGAAGCTGTGATTTCTTAAGCTTCTCCTGCTCTTCAATATTTTTTGCCATTAAATCTTTAATTTGCAGGATCATATTATTGAATGTGAAATTTAATTGGGCGATCTCATCACTGGTGCGGTGGGTCAGTTTAACATCCAGATCGCCTTGTGCCACGATTCTCATTTTTTTGCTTAATTTATCCAGAGGAATGAACAACCAACGTGTTACATAGATGTTTAACAAAGCTGAAGTAAAAAGACAGATCACTATTGTCATAACGCTATATGTTTTAATATCCTGCGCTTCAATCATGACATCATCTATAAAAACGCGGCCAATTACTTTCCAGTTATACGAGTTAATCGTACTGAAAAAGATTAACTCGTCGCGCCCGTCAATGTTTCGGATAAATGATCCGCTTTTTGCTCCATAAATTTGAGCCATTTCATTGGTAGTGAGGTCATTCTGGTTTTGAACGCCGTTATTGTTTAGAATGATGTGATTACTGTCGGCGATTAAAAAATAACCTTTTGAACCAATTGAAGAATTCGACACAAAATGGGTAAAGGGCTCCGCATCCAGCTCGAGGACGATCACCCCCAGTACATCGTTGGTGGCGACCTGGTAGATGGGTGCCCCGACCAGCACCTGAAAATCCTGCCGGTCATTTTCCATTTCCGATCCGTCAAGAATATGAATGATCATCGCACCCTGGGGTTTGCTGAACATATCAATATAAGAGGTCATTTCGGAAGATTTGATATATTCAAGACCTTTTCGTTCGCTGAAATGCCAGTTGCCTTTGCTAATGATTTTGATATCCTTCACGCTGCCGCTAAAACGATAGGTATCGCGATAAAGGTTAATCGTTGAAATTAGATCAAAAAGATAATGCGTGCGTTCGTCGTTGGAGTTGCTCAGCAGAAAACGAATGCTGCTTGTGTTATGCCCGATGGATAATAATCTTTCAATTTCAAAAAAAGATAATTCCGTGCTTTCTGCAAGGTGGTTGGAAAGCTGACTGGCGCTATCAATGGTGGCATTAAGCATGATGTCATAAGTCTTTCTATATGAAAGTACACCTACAACAATCACCGGGATCATAATAAAAACGACGCTTAAAAGCATAATTTTCAACTTCAGACTGTTGTTTTTGATCGAAATCATGAATCCCTCGGGGCGTATTTTAAAAAGAGTTTAAATAGTATACGCCCAAATGATATGAGAATAACCGGCGATTTTTAATATCGGAATTAATCATGGAGTAAATCGGCCCGAAAAACCGGTTGAAATCATCAACCTTTATTAAAATTAATCATTGGGGAACAGAATCTTAATTTCGCTTTCGGGATTCCGGAACATTAATGATACGGTAAAATAAATATTTAAAAACAGCCGGGCAAACGGTGGAAAAGGCGGAAAAATGAATGTGGAGATTCAGCGGTGTTCCTGGGCAAAAACAAACTTATCCATCCCATATCATGACACGGAATGGGGTGTGCCGCTCTTTGACGACCAAAAATGGTTTGAATTTTTAATCCTGGATGCATTTCAGGCCGGGCTTACCTGGGAATTAATTTTAACCCGGCGGCCGCATTTACGTCTGGCTTTTGCCGATTTTAACCCGCAGACCGTGGCGCAATTTGATGCCGCGCGGGTAGAAATGTTGATGCAAGATGCAAATATCATTCGCAACCGCTTAAAAATTGAGGCGGGCATTAAAAACGCCCGCGCTTTTCTTAAGGTGCAGAATGATTATGGCAGTTTCAGCCGGTATATCTGGGCTTTTGTCGATGGCAGCCCCATCGTTAATCACTGGCAGCAGCCCACTGAGGTGCCGGCCACCAGCCGCGAAGCCGAGATTATCAGCAAGGATTTAAAACAAAAGGGTTTTTCTTTTGTCGGCCCCACCATTTGTTATGCCATTATGCAGTCGGCCGGTCTGGTGAATGATCACCTGCTCAGTTGTTTTCGACACGCCGAAATAAGCGCCGGTTATTCTTCCTTAAATGGGCGCTGAGGCGAAAAAGGTTTAAAAAACCTGGTTGGTTAACATACCGCCATCCACCACCAGGGTGGCGCCGCTGATCCAGCGCGCGGCGGGCGAGGCCAAAAAGAGGCAGGCATCGCCGATATCCTCGGGGGTGCCCATGCGCTGCAAGGGCACTGAAGATAACCAGCGACTTACGCCGTCAGGCCAGGCCTGTTCAATGCCGTCGCGTTCAATCAGGCCGGGGGCCACCGAGTTGACGCGAATGCCAAATTTCCCCAGTTCACGCGCGGCCGTACGGCCGAGCATATCCATACCGGCTTTGGATGCGGCATAATGGCTGTGGCCAGGGGCGGGGTTGAGGGCTTCAATGGAAATGATATTGATGATCGAACCGCCGCTGCCCTGAGCGGTCATCTGGCTGGCGGCCGCCTGCAAACATAAAAAGGCACTGGTCAGGTTGGTGTTGATCACTTCCTGCCATTCTTCCAGCCGGATGTTAAGCAGGGGCGTCACCGGGTATACCCCGGCATTGTTGATTAACACATCCAGATGCCCGAATTTTTCGATCACGCGGCTGACAAGCTGCTCGGCGTCGCCGGGGCGGGTTAACTCGGCTTGCACCATCAGGGTGCTGCTGCCCATCGCTTTAATGCGGGCGGCGGTGGTGCGGGCGCCCTCGGCATTGGCGCGATAATGAATGGCGACGTCGGCGCCGGCTTCAGCAAAACGGGTTGCTATTCCGGCGCCGACGCCGCCACCTGCGCCGGTTACAAGTACAACTTTTTCTTTAAAATCCAGTAAGGTATGTACTAAAGGTTTTTTCATTACCTATATTGTACCGTAACAACACCCATTACGTTGCTAACATCTATGAGCATGGGCTGGCTGTTATCGGTCGTAAGGCTGTAAACGGTTTTCCCATCGCGGGCAAATCCTTCGGGGTAAGTTACGGGCACTATCACGGTATTGGTCAGGATTTTAACATTGGCGCCGCGCGGCACGGTGATGAGTACCTGCCCCATAACCATGTTCACCGAGCCCTGTTTAAAACCGCTGCGCGGCAGGTCCACCACCACACGCCCCATCACGGTTTCGGCGTGTAACTGATCGATTTTTAATTCACTCAGGTTCAGCCCCATGTTGCCCATCACCAGGCGCGAATCGAGGTCCAGCGGAATGCTGGAGGTCAATCTGGCATCCCAGTCAGGTGTGGCGGCATTAATTCCGGAGGCGGGGTAAAGATAATAACCCTCGCTTCTGATCTGGTAATGCCCGCGCCCGTCCTGAACGATATATTCATCCATGCCGGTGTTTTCATCCGAAAAATGGCGGATGCGTGCATCCAGCAGGTTGCCGGCCTCGGCGCCTGATGAAATTTGCATGTTGCCGACCACATCGGAAAAATCAATCTCGGCGCTTTTGGCATTGTTTAAACTCTGGTTGTAGGTTTCATAATTATTCATACGCTCAATCATCGGCATGGAAAGCATCAACCAGGCCACCGAAGCCACCAGTGCGATGCCCAGTAAAATGCCAATGAAGGTGCTCCAGGCTGAATGCCGCCCGATGATGATATCGAGACCGATGGCGATCAAAAGCACCGGCCACAGGCTGACAAAAACCTGCCAGCTTAAATTGAGATAACCCAGGTTGTTGAGCAAAAGCAGGGCACCCACGCCGATCATAACC
>JAJTBH010000297.1 GCA_021287005.1 Anaerolineae bacterium | reverse complement strand
AAATTGCCGTAATTTATGATGGAGAGAAAGTTGTAGGAAGCGGTATAATTCGTTTATAAAACCAGTGACTCTTGCGGAGCCAAAACATGACTCTACCTACTCTTTTGTTTGGAATATTATTCTCAACGTTATTTGGGGCTGTATTTCATCTCATTACAGGCGGCGGCCTGGGAAAGTTGTTTTTATTTATTCTGTTTAGTTGGATAGGCTTTTGGACAGGACATATTCTGGGTAATTTTTTGGAATGGACATTCTGGAGCCTGGGGTCTTTAAGAATGGGAATGGCTACGCTCGGCAGCCTGGTTTTTATGGGATTGGCGTTCTGGTTAAGCTTATTGAGCCCTCAACAAACAAAGAAGAAATGAATAGCAAAAACAAATTAAAATCAGGTTTCTGACATTTTTATAAATCAGAAACCTGATTTTTTATCCTTCAAAACGCAAGGCTGCTGAAATTATATTTTCCGGTTGAGCCTGGCGATAAAATTGGCGATAAGCGCCGGTTTCATTCAGGATCATTTTTAATTCAGATTCCAGGCGGGTGGAAGCCGAAGAGACATCTCCCGGCTGCGTTACCTGCAATAAATCCTGATTTTCAGAGTTGGTTTTCCGAATAAATCCTTTTACGCATAGCCAGTCAATTGCGAGCGCAACTGAAATTTTTCTCTGAGCGGTCATCGATGCCATAACATTTAAATCCAGAAAACCTTGTTTTTCGCGTAATGCATAACGGACCAATCCGGTGATTTCCTTTATAAAATCGTTTAATGTTATCTGGTCGGAAGCGTTATCCAATAAAACAATTTTTTGTGGTTTGACTGTCAGCAGAACCTGTTTTAATTCGAGAACGCCGGGCGGGGCATTCCAGATGATTAAAATGGGGCTGGGGTGCAGGTTAAAACGATCAAAAGCCGGATATGGCGTTGAGACGCGACCTTCAGCCCAGATGCAGGGCTCTTGAGTGGCAAACGAGTCAAACATGCCAACCCCGGGCGGTGTTAAGCGCCAGTCAAGAATTTCGTATTTGTCGAGTGGCGAAAAAATGTTAATCGGTTCAGCGGTGACAGCATGGGCATCGACCCATTCCAACTGCACCTGGTTGTACCCGCGAAAATCACTGGTTCGGGCTGAAAATGCCAGATCAAATTTCCCTTCAGGCAGCGTAACGCCCGCTCCCTGCCACCAGAGCACTTCTGAAGCATTACCACTTTGATCCTCGACTACAATTTTTAGATGCTCTTTATTTTTCCCGATCACCGTTTTGTTCTTGATAAACAGGTTGCGACTGGCCAGGGTAAAGGATGGGTTGCCGGCGCCAAAGGGGGCCAGTAAAGACAATTTTTCAACAAAAGGCAAAGATAAATCTTGAAGGTTTACAAAAGCGTCGATATTTAATTTGGCGACCTGATTAAGCAAAAATCCGGTTTTTTCGGCGTATCTGGATAATCCTTTTCTAAAAAGGGGCAGGTTATCGGTCGTCAGACTCAACCCGGCTGCCATAGGGTGACCACCATAACCCAACAAAAGGTCTTTTTGCGACGCAATGGCGCGGGTTATATGGAACCCGTCTACAGAACGAGCCGAACCGCGAGCGACACCCCCGGGGGTGGCATTAATTAAAATACAGGGCCGGTGGTATAAATCCACCAGGCGACTGGCGACAATCCCAACCACACCGGTTGGCCAATTGGGCTGTGAAAGAATTAAAACCGGGTCGTTTAATAAACTTCGATCCAACTCGATCTGGTGTTGGGCTGCTTTAAAGACCTGGTCACAAAGAAGTTTACGTTCGTCGTTAAATTTTTCCAGTTCCAAGGAAAAATCCTGGGCTGCTTCCTCACTGCCAGACATCAAAAAAGGTACAACCGGGTTGGCATCGGCCAGGCGGCCAATGGCATTTAAGCGGGGCGCCAGCGTAAAACCGATGTGTTCTTCGGTGAGACGGGCATGGTTGGTGTCGGTTAATTTAAAAATGGAGCGTAATGCCGGGCGCGGTGACGTTTGAATAAGTCGCAAGCCCTGTTGAACCAGAAAACGGTTATCTTGAAGTAATAAAGCAACATCGGCTACAGTTCCCATGGCTACCAGGTCAAGGAACTTGCTCAATTCGGAGTGATGGTTTAATCTCTGGTAAACCCCTTCGATTACTTTATAAGCGCAGCCCACACCGCATAGATAAGAAAGAGCATGGCCTTCCTCGGATCGTTGTGGATTTACAACGGCGTAAGCATTGGGCAAGGTTTCTGCAAGCGTGTGATGGTCGGTGATGATCATATCCACATCACGCGACAAACATTCCAAAGCGGCATCAAAAGCAGTGATTCCTGTATCACAGGTAATTAATAATTGAATACCTCTGGATAAAAATTGTTTTAAAACCGGTAAAGTTATCCCATGTGATTCGGTGGCCCGAATCGGAATGTGGTATTCCACATCCGCACCGATATATTTAAGGGCGGAAACCAATAAAGTCGTGGAAGTTTGACCGTCGACATCAAAATCACCCCAAATGCCAATTTTCTGTTTTTTATGGATTGCAGAACAAATTCGTTCGGCTGCTTTATCCAGATCAGGCATCTGGCTTGCATCGGCGGGTTGATACTGTAATGGATCGAGGAAAACACGCGCCTGGCCGGAACTCGAAATATTCCGGCGTAAAAGCGCCTGTTCCAAAAGATCATCGCCACCCAGCATGGATGACAGATCATCGGGCACATCAATCCGCTGCGGAATTATCCATTGTGTAGAAAAAGATGAAAACATGCTTAAAAACGTATTTCCGGTGTCTCGTTGAAATCAAAATTATCAAGGGAATCGGATTGGAAAATATCCAGAACATCTTCTTCCAATTGATCCAGCTTGCCAGCTTTTTCACCACGGCTGCAAAGCGATCGATAGTTACAAAACTGGCAACGACGCGTATCCGTTGTTAGTAAAAAAGAACCTTGATCGGTGTCTAAGATGTTAGAGATGGTATCTTTTAATATGGCGGCTGTATGTTGGTGACGTTTAATGTCATATGAAATAATATCCGGTTTGTCGGGGAAGTTGGGATACCAGTAAATCATTTTAATTTTTTCGGGTTGAATCATAAACGATGGCAAACCTGCTTCGGCCAAAACGAAGGGATAAATTATGGATTGGGCTCGCAAAGCCATGAACTCTTTTTTGGGGTGCACTCTGGACGTTTTCCAATCAAAAATAACGGCAGATCCGGTTTTTTCATCGGCTAACACGAGATCATACTGAGCGACAAGCCGGTGCCCTTCAAACGGTATGGATAATCGATATTCGGGATATTTTTTTCCGGAATAAGACGCAATCGGGGCAGACGCAATAAAATTGTTCCACCAGGTTTGTAAATCGGGGTCGGTTGCGCCGGCAAAAATTAATTCCAACGGCAGGTTATTAACAAATTGTTGCACCATCTGATGAAATTGGAGACCCTGCTCAACATGATGTTCGTATTCTATGACCGGTTCAGTGATGGGCGCGGGCCAACGGATTTTTAACACATACCGCAGCTCAAAACGGCGTGGGCAATCAAGATAATCTTGAATGCTGCTTTGACTGAAAGTGAAATTAGCCGGTAACTTCATGATAATTTGTCTTTCCAATACTCGGACAAAATGGCAAGGGGCAGAGCCGGTTTGGCTTCACCGCGTTTACCATTGTTGCTGGTTATACTTAATTCCTTACGAGCACGGGTAATGCCCACAAAAAGCAAACGAAGGCGTTCTGAAGCGTATTCAAGACGTGATTTTTGCGTGGCAAAACCTTCTTCCATATATAAACCGGGGGTGTCACCACTGATCAGCGCTTCGAGCCGGCTGATGGTTTCAGCCTGCAAGTTCAGTTTATCACGAATAAACCATCGTTCAGAAATGAAAGAATCACCTTCTTCGGCTGAAGGAAAATCGTAATTATTTACGGATAACATGTATACGCGATCCCATTCCAGACCTTTGGCTTTATGAATGGTTGAGACGACAACTTTCCCTTTATGTTGATCGGGATCGAAACCAATGTCTTCAGTTGTGAACCCTAAAAATCGGCGTTCATTGGAAGCAATCAGGTTAAGCTCCTGAACATATTGCGATAAACGCCAATCGGGATGCGTTCTGGCAGCCCTTTCGAGAGCCAGGGCTAATTTATGGGTTAAAGCCAGGTCGGCCGGATTAATAAAAATATCCATTGAGATGGTTAATAACAATTGATCAATTTGCAGCAGTGACGCAGACAACCAGCGGATTATCAGATCTCGAAATTCTGAAAAACCGGTTAAAATTTCGGTCGAATATCCTTTGACGGCAAGATTGCCCAACCAATCACGCCCGGGCCAGGGAAATAAATAATCTTCAAGGCGTGGGCATTTTTTTATTAAAGCGGCATTGGCATCAATCACACTTTGATTGGCTTTATTTTCTCCACCATGCAGATGGATGCCTGAATAAACTTTGGCAAGTCGGGTAGGCTGAGAAGGTGAATCGAGAAAAGATAAAATATCCGCCAATAAGCGGGCCGTGTTGCGTGTTGAATCGGTGCTGTTAAGCATTTCATGATTGGGGATATTTTTGGCATTTAACTCTGCAATTACCTTTGAACCGCGTTCGTTACGCGGAACCAAAATGGCAACGGTTGAGTCGGGGTTGTCTTTTACCCACCGGCCCGCAGATTTTGTAATCATATTTAATTCTTGATCGGGTGTGTATTTTTCGGTGGATATATAAATGGAATTCGGCAAAAATGGCGGATTCGGTTGAGGATCACCCGGCGGCGCCGGTTCGATTAATGGGTAGTTAAGCGAATTTCGTAAGGATAACACCGGATGTTCAGATCGCGTCCAATCGATGAGGTAATTGGCAAGGGCAATAATTCCTGTTGAGGAACGGCCTGAATTGGACAGCTTTTTGTCCGTAACACCGGATTCGTTTAAAAAATTAATTAAATAATAGGGTGAGGCGGTTGTGAATGTTTCGTAAATGGCCTGGTTGGGATCACCCACCCGAATCCAGTTGCCATCCGACCCTACCAGCAGCCGTAATATATCTTCCTGCATGCGGCTGCTATCCTGAGCTTCGTCTTC
>JAJTBH010000296.1 GCA_021287005.1 Anaerolineae bacterium | reverse complement strand
AAAGGGTAAATATCAACGCGCTGCTGGATGAATTTGCGCGCTCACTCTATGAAGAAATTGATTATATAAATGAAGGCAAAAATGCCGAAACTTTCGCCGAGAATTTTGCCGGTTACAAAGATGTCGGAATTCCACATATCTATTGGAGCCATACAACCCGGCGGGTTTTAACCCTTGAAGATGTCAGGGCTATAAAAATCAATGATTATGCTGCCATAGACGCCGCCGGGATAGACCGGGCAAAAGTGGCCGGGCGATTGTTTTCACTGTATTTAAAACAAATCTTTGACGATCGTTTTTTTCATGCCGATCCGCACCCGGGTAATTTATTTGTCACAGCGGACGCCAGTGTTGAAGATGGATACCGGATAATTTTCATTGATTTCGGCATGATGGGGCGCATTCCGCCCGGAACATTTGCCGGTTTGCGGGAATTATTTATCGGCGTTGGCCTGCGAGATGCCGCACGCGTGGTGAAAGCCTACCAGATGTTGGAAATCATTTTGCCGGGTACGGATGTAACACTTTTGGAAAAAGCCGCCGACAAATTATTTGATCAATTATGGGGTAAAACAGCGCCTGAATTAATGGAAATGAAAACCGAAGAAGTGTCCAGTTTTTTAAATGAGTTCGGCAGTTTGATCTACGACTTGCCTTTTCAAATTCCTGAAAATTTGATCCTGTTTGGTCGCTGCCTGGCGATTTTATCGGGCATTTGCACCGGGTTGTACCATGATTTTAATGTATTCACCAGCTTACAGCCCTATGCGGGGAAATTGATCAATGAGGAAAAGGATTCCAGGGGCGGTGTATTCTTAAAAGAAATTTCCGATTATTTAACCCTGCTCAGCTCGCTGCCGCGAAAAACGGAGAGCCTGCTCAAACGCGTTGAACGGGGCGATCTGGAAGTTCGCACGCCTGCGCTGGAATTGCGACTGCTGCAAGTAGACCGCAGCCTGCGTTTCTTAACGGCTGTCATCCTTTTTGCGGTTTTGTTTTTATCAGGTATCCAATTATTTTTATCCGGTTATCAGTGGGTGGGCGGCATGAGCGGTGCTGCCGGATTGTTGATTTTAGTGATATCTTTTATAACACAAAGGGGTAAACCTTATGGATAAAAATGAAATGCAGATCGATATCAATCACGCAGAGCCGGAAATACTCTGTCAATTACCGGGCGTCGGCCCCTCAATGGCAGAGCGGATTGTGGCAGCCAGACCTTTTTCATCGATTGAAGAATTGATCCGCGTCCGAGGGATTAATCTCAATCAGGTGGATAAATGGCGTCCCCTGTTGATCGTTATCAATGCTGAAATAAAAAATGAAGATCTTAACAATGAACCGGAAAGGCAGAAAGAAACAAAAGACATGGACGATCAAAATAATGAAAATCTGATAAATACGAGCGAGCAAGTACCGCCCGAAACGATTGAAAACGAAGCGGAGATATCTTCCACTGAAACAAAGGTTGTTTTTCCTCCAGAACCGATCGAGATTCCCGGTTATATCCCCGAACAAGAGCCCTTATCTCAAAGCGTTATTGAAAATAAACCGGCTTCGCCCACATTTTCGCGAACCGTAATCCTTGCGGGTGGATTCGGCCTGGCTTTTATCACTTTTATCCTGGCGATTTTATTCTCGTTGGGGCTGCTGTGGGGTTTAAACGGTGGGTTGAATTATGTAACGGCAATTCATTATAACGAACTCACCGGCCGGATGGAAACGCTAGAGACTCGCGTTGATCGTTTGCAGCAAGACACCACTGCCTTACAACAACGTTTGAACACGCTTGAAGGATTGAGTGCACGCATTGGCGCCGTGGAACAGGAAAATGCCGATATAAAACAACAAATCATTCAACAACAAAAAGAAATGGAAGACCTGAATTCCTCCATGCAAACCCTGAAAAGAGAAATGGGCGTCGTACAACAACAAAATAACCGCTTCCAATCATTTTTTGACGGGTTAAAAACACTGCTGGGTGATGTTTTTCAAGAATCCAAATAACGAGGTTAAGTATGGAGACAAATTCACAGTTAAAAAATAAACAACCCGGAATTTTTAGCCGTATTTTGAAATTTTTCTGGCGTTTATTTTTGATTCTTTTAACCGGGATACTACTGGGCGGTCTTTTGTATTTCGGTTTTATCCAGTTTTATAACAACGCAGTACAAAACTCACAGGATTCGATGGCGCAGGTTATGGTATTAAAAACCAACTCTGCCCAACAGCAGCTTGATAATAAACAACGCCTGGAATTATTAAGCGCCCGTGTGGCCGAGCTCGAAAAAATTCAGGGAATCCAGGTAGAACAGATTTCAGAGATGCAGGGAAAACTTGATCAGGTAGAGCGGGTGCTCAACCAACAGCGGGATATGTTACAACGATTGGATCAGGTGGAAAAAGTTTTGGATGAGAATTCGACGGCCGATCATGATTTTCAGCAGCAGATGACGGCAGAAGATGGACCGTTAATGGCCTTAAATCGGGACGTAAAAATTCTAAAAACAATGACTTTAATAACCCGCGCCCGAGTCAACCTGGAGCAAAATAACAGCGGTCTGGCGGCTGCGGATATTAAACAAGCCTACCGGATATTAGGTCAGGTAAAAAGCGAAACACCTCAAACCGATCAGACCAGGGTGGACGCCTGGCTGCAACGCCTCGCTCTGGTACTGGAAAACCTGGATGTTTATCCCGTTATGGCGGCCGACGACCTGGAAATTGCCTGGCGATTAATGGCGGACGGACTGGATGAACTGCCGGAAGCTTCAGTAAATGAAACCGTCGTGCCGCCGAGTTTTACACCGACATCAACACCCTTGAACACGGCAACCCCGACAGCCATGCCCTTATCATTGACGGCTACGCCAACCTTTACCAAAACACCCTGATACGGGGTATCATTATTTTAACAATGGACAGGAGTTTTTATGACCGAAAATAATTCCGAACTTAAAACCCCACCGGCTGAAAGTGGAACTGAATCAGCAGTTCCGGCAGAAAAGGCGGCAATAAAAAAGAAACCAATATCAGCGCGCCTTTTTGATAAAGAAAGCCGCCTGGGGCGAATCAATCGATCGGTTGTGCGTGCTCTGGGATGGTTTGTTGGCATTTTTGCACTCGGTTTTTTTGCAGCTTTTTTGCTTTTATACAGTCCCAAAGCCCAGGATTATGATCAAATTCAGGCCAATTATGACAATGTTTCAGAAAAGTTAAAAGATGCTGAAACGCAACTGGCCGGTTTAAAAACCGATAATGAAAAGATTCAAAATGAAGCCGTGCGTTACAGGGTGTTAAGTGCCACTTATGAGATCCGTGAACAAACCATGCAGGTACAAATGGCATTGCAGCAGCACGATACACAGGGCGCAGCCTATGCCTTAAAGAAGCTGCAAAATAGCTTTAAAACCTATCTGCCTGACTTACAAAAAATCGATGCCAACCTGGCAAAAGCGATTGAAGGCCGCCTGACCGTGGTTGAAGCGGAATTAACCTCCGACAGCAAAATGGCACAACTGGACCTGGAAACCATATTAAAAAATTTGCAGGATGTGAAAACAAAACTGCAAACGAATTAATTTACGATTTTAAAGAAGCAACTTTATAAGCGCCGGCCGGAATGACCGGCGCTTTTGAATGTTAATTGGTTTTATTAAATAACATTGAGGAGATTAAAAATGTCTTACACGGCAGAAATTATATGGAAAAGGGGTCCGGACGAAACTTTTGTGGATAATAAATACAGCCGGGTTCATGCCTGGATTTTTGACGGCGGGGTGCAGGTGCCTGCTTCTGCATCGCCGCATGTCGTACCGATTCCATTCTCGGACCCAAACGGTGTTGACCCCGAAGAGGCGTTTATTGCGGCTCTTTCGAGCTGTCATATGTTGTGGTTTTTATCCATTGCCGCGGAGAAAAACTATCGAGTGGATTTTTATGACGACCAGGCCAGCGGCGTGCTTGGGAAAAATGGAGAGGGCAAACTGGCTATGAGCCGGGTAACGTTAAATCCCAGGGTCGTTTTTGGCGGCGAAAATATTCCATGCAACGAAGAGATTATTAATCTACACCATCTGGCGCATGAAGCCTGTTTTATCGCCAATTCCGTAAAAACCGAACTGATTTTGAAACCGATTTTTTAATTATTGCTATTTCCTCACCGGACCGGTCAACAAAGAATGGAAGAACTTAACGACCATTCATAACCCTGTCCGATGAACCATTAAATTCGATTGGAATCAATCACGCCGTAGGAGGTAGAGGGGGGTAAACGAAGGGATCGCCAGTCCTTCGTTTGCAGGTTTTTTTCCTCCCACGGCTAACGGATGTTGACATCAAGAAGTGTTATTTCGTTGAGGGACCGTTGTGCAAGGGCTGAAAGTGATACCGGTGAGCCAATACAATTATTACTAAAAATGGTTGCGTATACCCGAAACGGATTCCAAAAATAATAATATTTGCTATAATGAGAAATAATAAAAATCAGGGAAATAAAAAAGGGATGGGAACCTATTCTGGCTTAAGATCGTTACCCAGATTGAGGAGTGAATATCAATGGTGAAAAAGCCGCAATTATTCGTCGTGTTGATTATGTTCCTGTTAATATTTTCGCTGGCCTGCGAATTGAGTGTTATCCAAACACCGACTGAGGCTGTGGATATTAAAGATATTTCCACCGCGGCAGCGCAAACGGTTGAGAGCCGTTTTACCCAAACTGCTTTGCAAAACCAACAACCGTCGGCTACCGGCGCGTTTACTTCAACGGCAACCGGGATGTCATTCACCAACAGCCCCAGTGCCATGCCAAGCAGTAGCAGTTCACCGACTTTCTCCACTCCGTCATTAACACCCGCATCCCCCACGCCGACAAAAACACCTACCCAACCGACGGCCACACGCACACCGCCCACATTCGTTTTAACTTATGTCACGGCCACGCCGTCACCTTCGCCCGTGCCCTGCAACTGGGTGCGTTTTGTCAGCGATGTGAGCGTGCCGGACGGCAGTGCCTTTAACCCGGGACAGGTTTTTATTAAGACCTGGCGACTGCAAAATATCGGCACATGCACCTGGACCAGTGATTATGAACTGGTGCTGGCA
>JAJTBH010000295.1 GCA_021287005.1 Anaerolineae bacterium | reverse complement strand
GCGATTTTATGGAAGCCATGTTAAATACGTCTTTCGACTGGAACGGCATTCGTGCCCCCTATGTTCTGGCCACCGAAAACGACAGCCTGAACGGCGCAACCATGTTGATGGGTTATTTGTTGACCAATACCGCTTCCATTTTTGCCGACGTGCGTACATACTGGAGCCCCGAAGCCGTTAAACGCGTCACCGGTTACCAGTTGGAAGGCGCAGCCGCCGGCGGCATGATTCACCTGATTAACTCGGGCGCCGCCACATTGGATGCCACCGGCCAGCAGGAAAAAGACGGCAAGCCGGTGATGAAACCTTACTGGGAAGTCACCGAACAGGAAGTTAAAAAATGCCTGGATGCTACCCAATGGCACCCGGCCAATACCGGTTATTTCCGCGGCGGCGGTTATTCATCGTGTTTCTTAACCCGCGGTGGCATGCCCATGACTATGGCGCGCCTTAACCTGGTTAAGGGGCTTGGCCCGGTGCTGCAATTGGCCGAAGGTTGGACGGTGGATGTGCCCGCCAAAGTGCACGAGACATTAAATGAACGAACCGACCCGACCTGGCCGACGCACTGGTTTGTGCCGCGCGTGACCGGCAGCGGACCATTTAAGGATGTTTATTCCGTCATGGCAAACTGGGGCGCCAATCATGGCGCGATCAATTTTGGTCACATCGGCGCCGATTTAATTGCCCTGGCTTCGCTTTTACGCATCCCGGTCAGCATGCACAATGTCGGCGAAGACGCCATTTTCCGGCCCAGCGCCTGGAGCGCTTTTGGCGCGATGGAGCCGCAGGGCGCCGACTTCCGCGCCTGTGCCAATTTTGGTCCCTTGTATGGGAAATTTTAGTTTCAATTGATACACAAAAAGCTGGCCTTACCTTTTGGGGTAAGACCAGCTTTTTTAATTTTTAACTTGCCTGAGAAATTTTATTTGTTTTTCATCGAATCGGGTAATTTTGGGATTTTAATAACCTTGCCGGGCGTATAGTCTTTGACGGTACCGCCGATGGTGTTTTTGTTGGCCAGGATAATCAGGCCCCAGTATTCGGGTGTGGCGTGACCGTAAAAATGAAGCGCCAGGGCACTCAGTGTGTCATCATAAGTGAGTTTATGTTCCTTGATGATTTCAAACTGCTCGGCGGCATCGGCGATCTCTTTGGCGGCAGCGTTTGCTTTTTCATCCATAGCTCTGACGGCGCTCACCGTGGCTTCGGCTGCCTTTCGGCTGTCGTCATCGCGGGCGGCTGCCAGAATCTTTTCGGCTTCGGCTTTGGCGGCGGCCTGTTTGGCTGCTTCGACTTTGGGGTCGGCCGAGGCGGCTGCGGCGGCGGCCACATGCGAAATATTCAGCGGTGCGACGGCCGGTTTGGGGCTGGCTACCGGTCCTTGATAAGCAGAAGAGGTGTTATCTTTTGCCGGATTATAAATATTGGTGGGCGCTGGTTTTGATTCGCCAGTTTTATCGTCGTCTTGTTGACCGGTGATCTTGTCGATAATTGTCTGCCAGAAATTAGCCATTATTTAATCTCCTTATAAAAATGATATTGGAAATAAGTTGCCTGAATTGAACTTTAAAATGTGCTTTCAGGTATGATACGTTTTTTTATAGTCGGCGCATTGCCCTATTGGTATTATTGAACGAATTTATTAACCTCTACCAGCATCGCTTCAGCCCGCTCTTTGGTCAGACCAATTTGTTCGGCTTGCGGCAGGGAAAGAATCATGTTTAATGTGACGCCTCTTAACATCCCTGTGAGTGGATTATCAGAGATGCCGGGAAAATGTTGTTCAATTGTTGTTTTAACTTCGGGTTTATCTAAAAGCGTGCCAAGGGGTGTATCAAGTGTATAAGCCATTTTTTCCTCTTTCTGAAATAAAGTTAAATAAGATGTGTGAAATCAAATTACGATAAACAAAACAAGACCAAAACAAAATCCGGATTTATATTATCTATTATAGACAGATAAGCCTATCACTCTGTCGTTTTATTCACATAAAAAGCCGGTTTTTATCCGCTCAATACCGGCGTTTTTAAGATTTATTTTGGCAAAATGTCTTTTAAGGTTTTAGTGAGACCTTGCAGTTGATCGGCATGGTTTTGAAGTTTGCTGACATCCCCTGTGCTTAAACCGCTTTGTACATCGTGGATGGTTTTTCTGGTGTTTTCCTGACTGTCGATGATTTGTTGAGTTATTTTTTCCAGATTAACCAGCATGTCCATTACGTTTTTGGGAATGAGAGGAATGCCGCGTAAGATGGGTAGAAGAATATCCAGAACGCCATTGGCAACGCCGGCATATTGTACGGTGAGAGTATGCAGTGTGCCGATTGACTGAGTCAACTCCAGCGCCACTTCCTGAATCAGGTCGATTGTTTTGGCATTGTCTTCAATCATTTTGGTGATTTGATTGAGAGAACCGGTCAGTTTGCTTGAAAATGGGGTATAGGATAAGGTGTTGCTACTCATGACATGCTCCTTGTATATAAGATGATTAAACACTGATAAAGGTTACACGTTCATCCGTGTCGCAGCGGTTAAGGTCGGATTTAAAAATCCAACCCTAACCGGAAAGGATTAATTAATGGATGCATCATATTATTGGCTTTGTTAATTAAATATTATAGATGATTTTGGTTTATTTGGGTGATAAATCTCAATAATATCTATTTTTTATGTGAAATGGTTAATCTTAAGAAGATCTATGGCTTTCAGCTAAAAAGGAAAAAAGGTTATTCATCATCTTCGAGATGGCCCAACCTTATTAAGGGTGAACGATCAAGAAGAGCTTATACGCGGCATTGTTTGAGAAAAGCAATAAAAAAGACCACTGATTAAAGACGAAAATCTGTCAGTGGTCTTTATAATGCTGGCGTGCCTGTCAGTCTTCGACCTGTTCTTCCAAGACCTGATCTGAGGCTTTAAATTGAATATAAATGGCGGTTCCCTGCCCGATTGTAGATTCTGCACGGATATTACCACCCTGCACCTCTACCAGTGCCTTCACAATTGCCAGACCCAGGCCGGTGGTTTCGCCCGTTTCGGTATAACGCGAGGGATCGGCCCGGTAAAAACGTTCAAAAATATGCGGCAGATTTTCTTCTAAAATACCTTCGCCGGTATCCTTGACGGCAATCTCAACCACCTGGCCTTTTTGTTCGGCGGAAAGGAGGATTTCACCGTCTTCGGAGGTATAACGCAGGGCATTGCTCAACAGGTTGCTGAATATTTGCATCATTCTCGATTCGTCCACTTTAATGGCGTTAACCGGTTCTTTAATATCCAGCCGCAGGCTCACTTTTTGTTGTTCGGCACGATGTTGATAGGGCGCAAGGGCTCTTTCGAGCAGATAACGCGGAGAAAACAACTGTGGATGTAAAGAAATCTCTCCCGTATCGGCCAGAGAAAGGGTGCGTAAATCGCTGACCAGGTCTTGCAAACGTTCAATTTCGTTGTAAATCAGGGCCAGGCGTTCCTGTGTGGGTTGCAAAACTCCATCCTGCATCGATTCAATGTAACCGGCAATGACGGTTAAGGGTGTGCGTAAGTCGTGAGCAATGTCGGCCGTCATCTGGCGGCGCTGGCGATTAACCCGAGCAACTTCTTCACTCATTTGATTAAATTTTTGTGAAAGTATGCCGATTTCGTCATTTGAATCAACATTGACCTTTTGTCCCAGTTCCCCGGACGTCATTTTTTGTACGGCAGCGGTTAATGAACGTAATGGGGTTACCAGGGTGCGCGCCAGCAGAATGCCGATGATTAAGGCAGTTACGATGGCAGCGATCGCGGCTAACAACAGAGCCTGGTTGGTGCGCTGTAAAAACATATCTTCTTCAGGGGTCAGGCGCGGTTCCAACGGGGCAGTTAAAATTGTGCCAATTTTTTGGTCATTAAGGGTGATACTGATGCCTTTATTCAGGGTTTCTTGTGATAATGTTTCACCTTTATGAAAAAAGGGTTCCAGTGATATCAACACAACCCCGTCGGCATCTGCCAGGCCAAAAATGCGGCGGCGGTCACGCGAAGGATCTTTGCGCGGGTCTTGCTGGTCAGGCGTTTCCGGATTTGGCGTAGGTTGGCGCAGTGAATCGATCCATATTTTTTGCCAGTTTTGTTCCACATCCTGCCACGATCCATGTTCGCTGTAATATTCGGTCAGAGTGGTCTGTAATTCGCTGCGCTGCTGCTCAATGATCAAGCCAAACAATCTGTCGCTGGTGGTAAAACGGATAAAAATGGCGACCAGGGCTGCCGATGTCAGTGCAACCAGCATGAAAGACAGGGTTAATTTCCAGATAAGAGATAAATGTTTCAACATGTATCAAGGCCTCTGAAAGCGATATCCGACCCCGAATACCGTTTCAATATATTGGGGGATGCTTTCGTCAATCTCGATTTTCTTGCGCAGATTACGAATGTGTACATTTAAAGTTTGTTCCAGGCCGGTAAAACCGCTGTCGAGCAGGTGTTCAACCAGTTGGGTGCGGGTGAAAACCTGGCCGGGCGAATGCATTAAAATTGCCAGCAGGTTAAATTCGATGGGCGTCAAAGAAACCGGCATTTCCTTAACGCTCACTTTGTGAGCGGTCTGGTCAAGGGTAATTTCACCCACGCGTAGTAATTCGGAGGGGGTGGATGTGTTATCCACACGGCGAATCACGGCGCGGATGCGTGCCACCAGTTCGCGCATGCGGAAGGGTTTGATGACATAATCATCTGCACCCAGCTCCAGCCCCAACACGGCGTCGGTTTCTTCTTCGCGGGCGGTGATGATAATGATGGGCGTGCGGCGTTCTTGCCTGAACTGACGCAGGAATTGATATCCGTCCATTTTCGGCATCATGATGTCTAAAAGGATCAGATCGGGCAGCTCGTGACGGGCAACATAAAGTGCATCTTGCCCGTTATCGGCTGTAACAACTTTGTAGCCCTGTTTGGTGAGGTATTCACCCAACAATTGGCGTACACTTGATTTATCGTCTACAACAAGAATAACATTTGACATGTACGGGCCCCTGAAACAGAAGGTTAATTTTTCCTAATTAAATGATTTTGAAGATTGACTAATAAGTTACCATGAGTTTATTTAGATTTTATTAAGATCAAAT
>JAJTBH010000294.1 GCA_021287005.1 Anaerolineae bacterium | reverse complement strand
TGATCAGTTTGATCAGCCTTTGGGTTTACCGCCCTGTTGAGGCGAAGTATAATTAACTTCGGTAAACATTCGGTATCTACAAGAGTCATTAACAGCTTGTGCCGGTATGAATGTTTATTTTCACCCATCATTCTAAACAAGCCAGGGAGAAGTAATTTATATATGAAAAAATACCCGCGTTTTTCCGGTATGCTTGAAAACGATGTACCTGTAATGGTTTCAATGATCTTTGCATTGTTAATCCCGGCAGCAGTGTTGATTATTGAACGCTTTTTAGCCGTAGGCCGCCAAACTTCACCCGAATGGGAAAGCGCCCTGGCCATGATCGTGATCAGTGCCATCGCCCTGGTCGCGGTTGCCGTATTATCCTGGCGTTTATGGTTGATTTATGCCATGTTCAATCGCGACGTTGAGGTGCCTGCCAAAATCACCAAAATCAGCCTGCCCCGCATTGGTTTTGGCGAAATTCATTTTGAATACACCTACAAAAAGAATAATTACACCGCCAAAAGTTATATCTTCCGCAACCTTAAAACAATCAATTTCGAAATAGATTCGCGCATCAAGTTGGTGATCGACCCCGCCCGCCCCGGACGGATTTTAATTCGCGATTTATACCTGTAACCCTTAACCGTATGCTGCTGGAATACACCTCCATCCCTTCACCCTTTGGCCTGATCCTGACGGCTTTCAGCCCGGCAGGTTTATGTTTTTTGGGTCTCTGGCAGGATGAGGATTATTTATTAGCCGATTTACGCGGGCGGTTTCCACAAGCCGAATTGATTAAACACAGCGGGCGGTTTGCCGCCACATTGGAGCGATTATCCGCTTATGCAGCCGGGCATCCCGATTCGTTTGAAGACGTGGCGGTTGATCTCGGCAGTGGAACGCCCTTTCAACAGACCGTGTGGGCCGGTCTGCGCCATGTATCTTATGGCCAGATTCGCACCTACAGCGAGTTGACCGCCAGCCTGGGCAAACCGGTCACAGCCGTGCGCGCTGTGGCGCATGGCTGCGCCACAAACCCCGTTTCACTGGTCATTCCCTGCCACCGCATCTTGCGCAATGACGGCAGCCTGGGCGGTTATTACTGGGGCCTTGAGCGCAAGCGCGCTTTGCTCGAAATGGAAGGGGCGCTTAAACCCCAACCCCGCCAATCCAGTTTGTTTTAACAAAAAATCTCCGTATTTTCAACGGAGATTTTTTTATCGGCTCACTTAACTTTTAACAAAGCTGGCAGCCGCGCACCCAGTAACGCCCGTCACGCGCCAGCATCTGGTCGGCTTCAATCGGCCCCCAACTGCCGGGTTCATAGGTGGTCATGCCGGCCATGCCCAGGTCTTCCCAGGTGCGCATGATGGGGTCAATAAAGCGCCAGGCCAGTTCCACCTCGTCTGTGCGCGTAAAGAGTGAAGCATCCCCTTGCAGGGCATCCAGTAAAAGACGTTCATAAGCCTCGGGCACTGCGGTTGGGCCAAACGAATCTTTATAATGAAATTCCATATTAACCGAACGCATGTCCGCGACCGTGTCGGGCTCTTTGGCTTCAAAACGCAGGTGAATACCTTCATTGGGCTGCAAATACAACACCAGCATATTGGGACGAATCTCATCGCCGGGGCGCATGGGGAACATAATATGCGGCGGCGTTTTAAATTGAATGACGATTTCCGAATATTTTTCGGTTAAAAATTTTCCGGAACGTAAATAAAAAGGCACACCCTGCCAGCGCCAGTTATCCACCAGCAGCCGTAAAGCGCCATAAGTGGATGTGGTCGATTTCGGGTCAACCCCCGGCTCTTCGGCGTAACCCTTATATTGACCACGCACCGTGTTGCGCGTTACTTCCAGGCCGCTCAAAGGGCGCAGGGCGGTTAACACTTTCACTTTTTCATTTCGCAGCGCATCGGCATTAAAGGAGATGGGCGGCTCCATCGCTACCAGGGTTAATAACTGCAAAAGGTGATTCTGGAACATATCACGCAATACGCCCACGTGGTCGTAATAACCGGCGCGGTTTTCAAGCCCAACCTGTTCGGCCACGGTGATTTGAATGTGATCGATATAATTGCGGTTCCAAACCGGTTCAAAGATGGTGTTGGCAAACCGCGCCACCATGATATTTTGCACGGTTTCTTTGCCCAGATAATGATCAATGCGGTAAATCTGGTTTTCATGCAGCCATTCATGCACCTGTTTATTAAGTTGCAGCGCCGTGGATAAATTGGTTCCAAACGGCTTTTCAATCACCACGCGCCGCCAGCCTTCATCTTCCGCCAGCATACCCACCTGCCCCAGAGACTGAATGATATCCGGGAATACGCCCGGCGGTGTTGCCATATAATACAGCCGGTTCACTACGCCGTTTTCCAACACGGCCAGCGAATCGGCCAGACTCTGAGCGCCTTCCACCTCGCTGGCGCGCCCGGTAAAATAAGTGATATAACCGCTAAATCTCTGCCATTCGTCTTCGGTAAAGGTGTAACCGGCATGCTGCTGTAATTTTTGGTATAGTCGTTCAAGATAAGATTCGGTTGTAAAAACCGTGCCGGCCATTCCGACAATTTTAAAATTTTCAGGCAAACGTCCCTTACGGAATAAGTTAAATAAAGCCGGAATCAATTTACGCTCGGTTAGATCACCCGACGCGCCAAAAATCACGATCGTTGTCGGTCTACCTTTATTCATGAGAACCTCCCTTACCATCACGATGTTTAATGGCATGCCCGCCAAATTGATTACGCATGGCAGCCAGCAGACGGGCCGTGTAGTTCTCTTCGTTTCTGCTGGCCAGACGCGCCTGCAAGGCCAGGGTAATCACCGGGGCCGGCACATCCAGATCAACTGCCTCAGCCACCGTCCAGCGCCCTTCACCCGAGTCGGTCACCCACGGACGAATGTCGCTAAGTTCTTCATCCTGTTCAAGCACGCGCGAGGTTAAATCCAACAGCCACGAACGCACCACGCTGCCATAACGCCAGATTTCGGCAATCTGCGACAGTTTCAGGTTGAGCTCTTCCTTTTTTTTCATAATTTCAAAACCTTCGGCATAGGCCTGCATCAGGCCATACTCAATGCCGTTATGCACCATTTTTACAAAATGCCCGGCGCCGCTGGGGCCTACATGCCCCCAACCGCGCTCCGCATCCGGCGCCAGAGTCTTAAAAATCGGGCTTAACCGCTCCACCACGGCTGCCTGCCCGCCAATCATCAGGCTGTATCCTTCTTTTAGCCCCCAGACACCGCCGCTGGTGCCCACATCCAAAAAGTTAAGGCCCCTGGCCTCCAGCTCCGCGGCACGGCGCTGCGAATCTTTGTAATTGGAATTGCCGCCATCAATTAAGACATCCCCTGCTTTTAACCGCCCGGCCAGGTTTTGCAGCGTGTCTTCAGTTACTTTTCCGGCCGGAACCATAACCCAGATCGCTCTGGGAGCCGATAATGCACTCACCAGATCATCCAGAGTATAAACACCTACCGCGCCGGCCTGTATGGCCGAGGCAACTGCATCGGAGTTAACATCAAAAGCAACCACACGATGCCCGCCTTTTAATAAACGCGTTGCCATGTTTAACCCCATTTTTCCCAAACCTACCATACCTAATTCCATACAACCTCCTCTATCTACGATTAACCAGGTCAGGCGGCAGTTTTTCTGCTGCCGATTCATCTACCAGCCAGGTTACGGCCCCATCCTGAGGGTTAACCCTGGCGGCAGGCCAGTTGAGTAAATCGCCCGTTCCATTTATCACGGCCGATAAAACCTCAGCTTTATCGGCGCCGGTGACCATAAAAATTACCTGCCGGGCGCAGTTGATAACGCGTGGCGTCAGGCTGACACGCCAGGCCGGGCGGTTTAAATAAAATGCTTTAGCCGCCAGCACAGGCTCCGCCGGGGCGGGGTCGGAACCCGGAAAAAGGGATGCCGTATGTCCATCCGTTCCCATTCCCAGAAAAATCACATCAAATCGCGGCCAATCCCAATTATTTTCAGAAAATTGTTTTAATTGCTGCGCATAATCCGCCGCAGCAGCCTGCGCTTCCAGTTCGCCCCGCATGCGGTACACCTGTGGCTGATTTTCGCCAAGATGATCCAGCAAAAGTCGTTTAACCTGCCCATAGTTACTTTCCGCATCGTCAGGCGCCACACAACGCTCATCCGCAAAAAAGAGATGCGTCTGTCGCCACCAGGGTTTTGCCGCATAAACTGGCTGTGCCAGAGACCTGAATAATTTTTGCGGTGTGCTGCCTCCGCTGACGGCCACCAAAAATTGTCCACGCCGGTTAACGGCATCATCTGCGTATTGATTAAAATATAACAGGGCATCGTTACACAGGGAATCGATATTTGAAAAAACATTTACCATCAACATAAAAACGCTCTCTTTAAAAAGACTTATTTAGTCCATATATACTGCAACTGTTACACATTTTCAAGCGCTTTTTTATTATTAAATATTACATCTTTTTGCATTAAAAAAGTCCTTTCTCTTTTAGTACAAATGTATTTTTTCCTTGTAAAATCGAAGCATTAATAAAAACATCATGTTAGAATAAATTCAGCTATTATTTTTATTGTTATCATTTCTTTTTATTATTTTAGATGCCGAGGGAACAATAATGGATACACTTGAAGCCATTTTTACCCGCCGTTCCATACGACGATATACACCACAGCCCGTTTCAGACGAAGAGATTAATTCATTACTCAGGGCGGGCATGCAAGCGCCTTCTTCCGGAAACGCACAACCCTGGCATTTTATCGTGATTGATGATTCCTCGCTCCTGCAACGCATACCAGAATTTCACAATTCAGCCGCATTTGTCGGCAACGCCCCCCTTGGCATCTTAATTTGCGCAGATACCACTTTGGCAAAACCCGGACGCTGGGCTTTGGATTGTTCCGCGGCAGCCGAAAATATGCTGCTGGCAGCCCACGCGATGGGTCTGGGTGCCTGTTGGGTCAGCAGTGAGCCGGTTCCCGAACGTATTGCCGGTTTTCGACAGTTAAGCAATCTGCCCGAGAACATTCACCCGGTTTGCCTGGTCACAATCGGGCATCCTGCGCAATCAATTCAGCCCGATGATCGTTTTAAGTCTGAACGTAT
>JAJTBH010000293.1 GCA_021287005.1 Anaerolineae bacterium | reverse complement strand
GAAGCCCGCGTCATCGATCCTCCCCTGGCGGAACTATCCATTATCGGCGTTGGAATTGGCGCCGCGTTATATGGCAAACGCCCCATTTGTGAAATTCAATTTGCCGATTTTATTCATCCCGCTTTTAACCAGATCGTGAATGAAGCCGCCAAAATGTGCTACCGCTCCAACGGCGTCTGGACGGTTCCGCTGGTAATTCGTGCGCCCTACGGGGGCGGCATCGGCGGGGGACTTTACCATTCTCAAAGCCTTGAAGCTTTTTTTACCCACGTTCCCGGCTTAAAAGTGGTGATTCCTTCCAATCCTTATGATGCCAAAGGTTTATTAAAATCGGCAGTGCGCGACCCCAACCCGGTTTTGTTTTTTGAACCCAAAAAAGGCTATCGTTTAATTAAGGGAAATGTGCCCGAACAGGAATACATGGTCCCCATCGGTCCTGCCAAAATCAGCCGTCCAGGCTCCGACATCACCCTGTTAACCTACGGCATGATGCATTATTATGCCCTTCAAGCCGCTGAAAAAGCCGCACTTGAGGGTATATCGGTGGAGGTCATTGACCTCCGCACGCTTTACCCGGTGGATAAGGAAAGCATTCTTTCTTCTGTCGAAAAAACCGGCAAGGTATTAATTGTTCATGAAGATAACCTCACCGGGGGATATGGCGCTGAATTGAGCGCCATAATTGCAGAACATGCTTTCACCTCATTGGATGCCCCCATACAACGTCTGGCCGGCCCGGATATCCCCTCAGTGCCGTTCAGCCCGCCCATGCAGGACTGGTTCATGATTAATCCTGAGAAAATCCTGGCATCCATCCGCAAATTAAACGCGTATTAAGGAGGTAGATAATATGGCAACCAGAGTAGTTATGCCACAGTTGGGTGAATCGGTCGTTGAAGGAACCGTGCTTAAATGGTTAATCAACGAAGGTGACCGGGTGGAAGAGATGCAAAATATTTTGGAAATCGAAACCGACAAAGTAACAACCGAAATTCCCAGTCCGGCCGGCGGTTTGTTATTAAAACAACTGGTCGCAGAGGGCATCACCGTGCGCGCCGGGGTAACCATCGCCTGGATCGGAGAACCTGGCGAAAACCTGCCTGAAGACCCCGCGCCACCTGAGCAAGGCGGCCATTTTCCATCTCCGGAACACAGCCGGGGGCTTCAACCTGCGGAACAGGCAGCATTAAATACGCCCACCTCCGGCCGTGATCAAAAATTGGGTTTTATTTCTCCACTGGTCGCGCGGTTGGCCGGGGAACACAACGTTGATTTAAATCAGATCAATGGCAGCGGAGAAGGCGGACGGATCACCAAAAAAGATGTTCTTGCGTTTATAGACAGTCGAAAATCGCAAGGGGAACAAAATTCCGAAATTCCGGCCTGGGAAATTCCCGGCAGCGGAGATTTATTTAAACCCAGCGAGGGATTTTCGGCTGAAAAACACTCGAGTCCGGTGCAGCAATTACCGCTCCGGAGTACTGCGGATGATGCACTCGTTCCATTAAGCGTAATTCAAAAAACCACGGCTGCCCATATGGTATTAAGCAAACAAAATGCCGCCCATGTCACAACCGTCATGGAAGCCGATATGCAGCGTGTAATTCAACACCGGTTGAATGTGCTCGCTGCGTATGAACGCGAAGGATTACACCTGACCTATTCGGCTTATTTTGCTGCGGCGGTAATTAGCGCGCTCCATGCTTTTCCCCTGGTTAATAGTTCCTGGGCAAATGATGCCATTCTTCAACATAAGGATATTAATCTCGGTCTGGCTGTGGCAATGCCCGACGATAGCCTCATTGTACCGGTCATTCACCAGGCCCAGCGCCTCTCTCTACATGGGCTGGCCGAATCCATTTCAGACCTGGCTTTTAAAGCGCGGAATCGCCGTCTTAAACCGGATGACGTGCAGGGCGGCACGTTCACCATCAGCAATCATGGCACCGCCGGTTCATTATTTGCAACCCCCATTATCAACCAGCCCCAGGCGGCCATTCTGGGCGTTGGAATGATCAAAAAACGTCCGGTTGTCGTTGACGGTGACGCCATTGCCATTCACGCCATGGTTTACCTATCGTTATCGTTTGATCACCGGATTTTAAATGGATCTAATGCCGATGGTTTTCTGGCAAAAATTGTTAATGTTTTGGAAAACTGGCAGTAAAAAAAACTCCCCGGCAATTTTTTGTCGGGGAGTAAGTTTTTTTATATTTATTCGGTGCGCAAGCGCGGGTCAAGCACATCCCTTAAACCGTCGCCAAGTAAGTTAAACGACAGCACCAACAGCATGATGGCCAGACCGGGGAAGATCATCAGGTGCGGCGCATTAAACACGCTGCCCTTTTCATCACCCATCATCAACCCCCATTCGGGTGTGGGCGGTTCAGCACCCAGCCCCAGGAATGAAAGCGCGGCCGCATCCAAAATGGCGGTGGCAATGCCCAAAGTTCCCTGAACGATTAATGGGGTGATGGCATTCGGTAAAATATGAACAAAAAGAATCCGTAAGGAGGGCACACCCAACGCATGCGATGCCTGAACGTAATCCATTTCTTTTACCGATAAAACGGTTGAGCGAATTAAACGTGCAAAACGAGGGATTGAAATAATACCAATCGCCAGTAATGCGTTAATCAGACCCGGGCCTAAAACCGTCACAATGGCAATCGCCAGCAGCATACTGGGAAAAGCCATCAAAATATCCATTAATCGCATGATCAGGTTATCCAACCATCCACCCACATAACCGGAAATGGCGCCAATTAAACCGCCAACGATAATTGCGAATGTAATGGTTAACAAACCAACTTGCAAGGAAAGGCGTGAGCCATAAATGACGCGAGAAAATAAATCGCGGCTGTTGCTGTCAATTCCGAAAATATGTTGAGTTTTAGTTTCGGGGCAGCCGAGCAAGTGCACACAGGGTGTATCGCGTCGTTTTTCAGTTTTAAAAACCTGAGTCGGCCCGAACGGAGCAATTTGTTCCGAAAAAATCGCCAGAACAATCATCAATCCCAGGATAACAATTCCAAACTGAGCCGAATGATGAGCAAAGAGACGAATTAACGCCTCTACAACCGGTTTATGGCGTTTGTAAGGAATTTCTTCCGTTATTTTGGCAATAGAATTAGTTTCACTCATGAGATTTTTTATTATTCCAGACGAATTCTAGGATCAAGATAAGCATAAGAAACGTCAACCAGAAGGTTAACAAACACAAAGATGACGGCAATTACCAGGGTAAAACCTTGCACAACCGGATAATCGCGTGCCAGAATGGCTTGAACCAACGCCGTACCCACACCAGGCAAAACAAAAACCGTTTCGGTTAAAACTGCACCGGAGAGTAAAGCACCCGTTTCGATACCGATGATGGTCACAATCGGGATAAAGGCATTGGTCATAACGTGTTTGGTGATGACCAGTCTTTCCTTTAAACCTTTGGCACGGGCGGTTCTCACAAAATCAAGACCCAGCACTTCCAGAATACTTGAGCGGGTGATGCGCGCAATGGTTGCCATGGGAATGGTGCCAACGGCGATCGAGGGCAAAATCAAGTGTCGGAGTCCGTCTTTAATTACTTCAGGCTTTCCGATGATTAATGCATCCACAATTGTCAGGCTGGAGAGGAAATCCATCACGAATTTCGGAAAGCCGGAAATATCGGCCAGCTTCCAGAATTTCACCAATGAGGTTAATCCCATACCCGCAGTAAAACGACCTGAAGGCGGCAAAACAAAGGGCGTATCTTTTAAAACGATGGCAAACAGGTAGGCAAGTAACAATCCCAACCAGAAAACCGGCATCGATACACCCAGGTTTGCAAGCATCATCGTAAACATGTCGATTAAACTGTTTCGTCTTAATGCCGATGCAACCCCCAGTGAAACACCCACTACCACCGCAAAGATCATGGCGCCAATGGTTAATTCGATGGTTAAAGGAAGGCGTTCGGCGATTAAATCGGCGACGGGGCGGCCAAAACGTAATGACATTCCCAGGTCTCCCTGCGCCATATTCACCAGATACCGACCAAACTGAACGGCGAGGTTATCATTTAATCCGTAGCGTTCTTTAAACGCATCACAAACTGCTGGTGTTGCTTTTTCACCCAGCATAGCTTTACACGGGTCGCCCGGAATAAGACGCACTATGGCAAAGGTAACCAAAAGGATACCAACCAGAACGGGCAATAATAATACAAGTCGTCGCGTTATAAATTGTAGCATGATTAGTATGTTTTCTGGGGCTTCATAATATTTAAAAGATTATACCTAATTTTCCTCAAATTACCAGATTTTTTCAAAAATAAGCGTGATATTTATAAAACAAGGGCTGTTCTTGCGAACAACCCTTGTTTAAAGTTACTGATTACTTTACGATCTTACTGTTTGGGGGCGTTTAAGAACTGCCCGAAGTAAGCGGTGAAATATTCAAAGGTGCCGGTGCGGCCCTTGTGATTGGGGCTGGCGGCATCCCACTGCGAGACGTAGGTTGCCACAACATCGTTGGCATCCAGGGTCGCGCCGTTATGGAATTTAACGCCATCGCGCAGCACGAAGGTCCATTCGGTCAGGTCATCGTTTGATGAATATTCTTTGGCCAGGCTGGGAACAACCGTGGCTTTGCCGATTTCGAACCCGAGCAGGGATTCATAAATCTGGCCGCAAGCGCGCAGGCTCTCGCCATCGGTTTCATCGGAACACCACATGGCGCCCGGTTCACCGTTCTGCATCCAGACGAAGCTGTCGGTGCCGTTGTTCACAACATAGAACATTTCGTCGGTTAAGGGGCTGGAATGAGCGCCTTCAGCACTGGTTTTGTAAGCGGTCGCGGAACCACCGTGAGCCACGGGGATCATCGGGATGTGTTCTTTGAGCAGTTCATTGACTTTGTCGTAATGTGTCTGGCGAACGGCCGGGTCGGCAGACTGGCCACCGGCGCGGATTTCAGAAACCAGATCGTCAAATTTGGTACCGAACTGTTGGTTCGAGTCGGCGGCAAAGTGATAATCAAAGAAGTTGGAAGGATCGGGATAATCAGCACCCCAACCGAGCATGTAGAAGCCTTCTTCGCCGGCGGAAGTGGCATCCAGGAAGGTCGTGGATTCCATCTGGTTCAGTTTAACGTTGACGCCGATTTCAGCTAACTG
>JAJTBH010000292.1 GCA_021287005.1 Anaerolineae bacterium | reverse complement strand
TTTTGCCAATTTTTAAACCTGTAACGATCAGAAATATACCCACGCCTATAAAAACCAGAATTATTAATACGGCCAGTACAATGGTCAATTCCATGAGTTATCTCCAAACAGGTCAAATGAATAATACTTCCAAATATTATACCTCTCATAAATAATTATTTTTAATAAATCACAAAAAAGTTATAAAAAAGAGACTGCCTTTTGAGGCAGTCTCCGGGTTAACCAATGGTTTATTTAGTTAATTTTTTTGTGAAGCTTCATATTCATCTATTCGATCACGCAGCAAACGCGCCGATTGATGTAAGGCTTGCGTTTCTTCCTCACTCAATTTAAACGGCAAGGTATCCATTACACCGTCGGCACGAACCAGGCGCGGTAATGAAATGGTAACATCTTTTATCCCCGCCACCTCGGCAGTCGGCGTGCATACGGTTAAGATAGCCCGATGATCATGGGCCAGTACATCCATAATTCGCGAAAGAGCCGCGCCAATTCCATAATATGTCGCGCCTTTGCCCTCAATAATCTGATAGGCCGCACGCCGAACATCGGTGTCAATCGATTGACGAATATCTTTATCCAGCGAAAGACCACGCATATCGGCAAATTGTTTTAACGGAACCCCGCCAATATCCACGATTGACCAGGTTAGAACCTCTGAATCGCCATGCTCACCAATCACATAACCATGCACATGCTGGGCATCCACTTCAAGGTAATTACCCAGTAATGAACGGAAACGCGCGGTATCCAGAGTTGTACCCGATCCGATCACACGATTAACCGGTAATCCCTTCGTTACGGCCACTTTGGCGGCGATATGGGTCATGATATCCACCGGGTTGGTTGCAACAATCAAGATCGGATTTTCTGCATAAGTTAATATTTGTTCCACGACCGAAGTCATAATGGAAGCATTGCGCCCCAATAATTCCAGCCTGGTTTCGCCCGGTTTCTGGTTTGAACCGGCGGTAATGATGACGGCATCAGCCCCATTTCAGGTCGGCGTAATCACCTGCAATAATTGACATGGGATGAACAAATGGAACGGCATGCCGGATATCGGCCGCTTCCGCTTCAGCACGGCGGCGGTTCATATCCACCAATACTACTTCACTGGCACTGCCCATCAGCAACATGGCGTATGCGGCGGTTGCCCCCACAAAACCACTTCCTATCACTCCTACTTTCATCTTACTCCTGCCTTTCCAAAAACTCCAACCGAATGGAGAAAAAATAATCAATTTATTTAATAATTATATTATAAATTGATAATATTTGAAAGGTTACAAGATAATTTTTATCCGGTTTTTCTTTTAAACAAACGCGTACCAACCACGATCAGCGCCGCGATTAATACCGATACAACTATGGCAAACAATGCCGAGCCCACCAACAACAAACCGAACACCTGGAAAAAACTGACCTGGTTCATTTCAGGCTCACCTTTGGCGGGTGCGATTTGTCCATCCCCTTCTTCCGGTTGTGCTGCCGAATCGGATTCTTTTTGACCATCGCCACCTTCAACAAAACTGGCATCAGAGGTTCCCATGCTGGCATGTACAACAGTTTCGGAACTGGAAGCCTGTTCGGCAAAAAGAACTCCCAGGGTAACCACAACGATCAACAATAAGAGAATGACGCCCAACGTTACCCAGTCTCTTACTGGTATATTGTCTTCTGATTCGTACATGATTTACTCCTCCTCAAAATCTTCAAATTCATCCGTATACCAGTGATCTTCTTCAGGCAGGTTATATTCATCCTGATCGTGAGGAGTCAGTGGGTCATCCATGCGGACCTGAAGCGTGATGCCGGCAGTACGAACTCCATTTGGTGTCATAATGCGCCGGGCGCGATAACGCAGAAAATAGCGGCGCACAAGTTCATTCTTAAGTATATCCTTAACCGTGCGAACACTGACAGCCGCACGGGTAGCCAATTCGGTCATATCCGTTTCAATTGTATTTCTTAATTCGCCGGTCATGGGATTCCAAAAACACATTGAACGGGCAGCCAAAATAACGGTGAACGCTGAATGACCAATGAGCGGCAGCCATTGTGAGAAAAAGTACATGGTGACAAACATACCGCGTTCGGGTTGTATCACTGCCGCACGGCGGCTGCCATAAGCCTTTTGCAGCATTACTTTACGATTGCGGGTTTTTTCCCCTTGCCCCGTTTTAGGTTGTACATGCAGCGAATTATCAAATTCACGCTCGTTATTTTCTTCATCCAAACCGGTAATTGGGTTTTCATCACGGGGACTTTTGTACAAACCATTAAGTACTTCAACTTGCAGAGTAACTTTTCCGCTATAAAATCCTTCAAGAATCCGTTCGATTCGATCCTTTAAACGACTTTGTACCCAATCGCGCGCATATGGATTTTTTGCCCCCACTATAAAAGCATGATTTGTGTATCCCAGGGCTGTTAATGGCTGTACCCAGGTGTCAAATAAACCCTGTGTCATATCCATGCGCAATTGACTGACGACCAGATCCCAGGCTTGCTGGTAATCAGGTTCGTCTATCATTGGCGTTGGGTGTTGAAGGATACGATCCATTTCGCTCTAATCTTCCGCTTTTTTTCTTCCAAAAATGAGGGGGTATTTATGGAAGAAACAATTACTCTATGCCCACCATTTTTTCTACCAGATCGGATAAATCGGTGATCTCTTTGTTTTCGGCTATACGCTCAACGCGATTTGAACAAATTCGTGCGAGAATACCAACCGTCTCCCCCACCGAGATTTTTCGGCGTAAAAGGGTGGAAAGTTTCTCCTGCCAGAGCTCCAATTCATGAATTTCGGCCTGTGAAAGGGTAATTCCCACTTTTTGGCGGGGTATTGGGGCTGGCGGTCTGCCCGGTAATCGCGTGGAAACCGGTTCAACAACATGCCGAGCTTCGTATAGTTGTACCCAGGCGCTTTTTCCAGAAAAATTCTGATCCATCATCATGACACCTCCTTAACAACATCCAATGTGATGCGGGTTTCATCGGTTTGCAGGAGAATATCCGTACACATGGCGCATAAACGAATAATTTCGCGCGGAATTCCACGTGATTTTTCATATAATTGTTCAAAAGCATTATCATCAATCAGAGGTTCGTTACGACCGGAAACGCGTAAGCGGAAAATAACCATTTGCAAAGCGCTGCCAAGAGTGAGCGGCGGTAATACCAAACGGGCAAAAACACGGGCATTAACCGGTTTGTTGGTCGCAAACAAAGAAGACATTTCACTTTGGCCGAAAGCCAAAATTTGGACCACCTTGGAGTCGTAATCAAAGTTATACAAACGATGAATCACCTCCAGAGCTTCACTTTCCATCAACTGGGCATCATCCAGCAAGACCACCACGTTATGCCCGGATGTGTAAGCAGCCGCGACAGCACGCTCCAAACCTTCCATCTGGCGTTGGAAACTGCGTTGCGGAGGAACACCCAGACCGTCGGATATCTGGCGGGCGGCATCCATAGCCGACTTAAAGGCGGCTGTGTGGATGTAACACAGAACCATATTTTTTTCGGCCGCGTAAACATCATAAATACGCCGGGCCAGGGTGCTTTTGCCCATGCCCATGTCTCCGGAGATTAAAGCCAAACCCCGGCGCCGCGAGATAACCGATTGTGCCTGTCGATAAACCGCCAGGTGTTCGGGCCCCAGATATAAATATCGCGGGTCGGCCGACAACTTAAAAGGGTCTTCTTTTAATCCTAAAAGGTCTAATCTGGCCAACCGCCATTCCTGGTCACTGAGTGGATCTAACATAGTTAATACTCCTCAAGATTGATGATAATATTATTACATCATTTCTGCTTAAAATCAATAGAGTTAAGCTAATTATTACCCTTTCAACCCAAAATTGGTTTTATTATGGTGTCATTGAAAAATAATAAACCTAATGATACAATATCAGCATAAAGTTATGCTAATTATTCCTTCCCATCTTGTAAAGGGGTAAAAATGAGTATCGTTATTTCAATTGCAAACGAAAAAGGCGGTGTGGGTAAAACCACGACTGCCGTCAACCTGGCTGCCGGTTTAGCACTCAGCCTGGCTGATCAACCCGACTCACTCAACCGGGTTTTACTGGTCGATATGGATCCGCAGGGGCACGCTCTGCTGGCAACCGCATACGGTCAGCATAACGCCGAACCCGGCGATTCTCTGGCAGCCTTATTAATTGAGACTCCGCCCCCATCGGTACAACGCCTGGTGCGTGTTTCACAGCACCATCCCAATCTCTATTATGTACCCGGAAATCGCGGCGCCATGACCGAAGCATCACGCACGCTGCCGACCCTGATGGCCAATGAAAACCGTCTGGCCCGCGCGCTTGAATCGGTTCAATCACAATTTGCCTACGTGGTGATCGATACCCCTCCCACCACCGGCGATTTATTGATTAATGCCTTGGTAGCCTCGAGCCATGTTTTGATTCCGGTTGAAACCAGTTATCTGGGGGTTTCCGGTTTGCGCGAACTACAACAAACCATTGAAGCGGTGGCCTATCATTTCCATCCCGAATTAAAAATTTTGGGATATCTGCCTACCCTGTGTGATGAACAACGCGGCGAAACGCAGGAAATATTAACCGAACTGCAAAAACGCTATCCCCACCAAACCCTACCCCCCATTCACAAATCCACCGACCTGGCTTATGCACATTCCAGCCATATGGATGTGTTCACCTACCGGCCGCCGCGGGTAAGACAGGCCGGTCAAATTGCATCCAGTTCAAAGGCCACCCAGGAATACGCCAATTTGATTGAAAATGTTCTGGAAGTTACCTGAATGATGTTTTGGCATCTCAGGGTAAAAGGAGGTAAAGTATGGCCGGCAACCGCAAACGGTTTAATGCCTTTGAAGACACGCCAGAAGCGGAAGAAAATCCCTTAGCGATCAATAAAATCACGCCTTCTTTCACACAACCCAAACGTTTGGAGGAACTGCCTCAGGTTGAACGGATAGAACGGCTCAAGCCCAGCCAGATGATGCCCGATCGATTTCAACCACGGCGTTTATTACCCGCCAGCATCCGAAGTGTTTTTTACCGTGGTGACATTAGCTGTTATCAAGCGGCTGAACGGGGGTGAACTCTGGCACAGCAGGATAACGGTTATCAGAGTACCATGGATCGTCTATTGACGATGGGCGGCTCTTTT
>JAJTBH010000291.1 GCA_021287005.1 Anaerolineae bacterium | reverse complement strand
AAAATAACCGTTTTTTTTCGAGGGTTTTCCTGCCGGAGATAAAATAGTTTGGAATTGTTACGGAAAAAATTTCCATCCTCCACCGGCAAACGGATGTTGAGCTCAAGATGTGTTATTTCGCGGGGCGAGGGCTGGGAGGGAGTCAACATCACCGCTGATGAATATAAATATAATTGTTTTATCTGATTTATTGCATTGGTCAGTAATAACGCCATATTCAATGGTGCGGTTTAATTTAGAGAGCATATCCTTAATCGGGAATAAAAAACGACCTCATCCTTGAAGGTGGGGTCGTTTTCTGAATACAACGAAAGATTTTAAGAGACCAGGAAAAACACGGCGGCAATCAGAGAGCCGGCAACCAGTCCCCCCGAAGCGATCAATCCCATCCATTTGCCCTCTTTTTTCCAGTTCACTTCCTGGCGCAGACGGGCGCCCTGACGAATGCTTTCCTGCACGATACGCGAATGAGTCATGCCGGCAATAGCCATATCCCATGCGGCGATCTCGATGCGGCTGGTGTAGTTGTTTTTAAATGGATTAAATTTCATATTAAAAACCTCTTTTCAGGCGGTTTATCGCGAAGTGCTCATTTTTTCGATTTTACCATTGGCGCTGGCCACCACACGAACCGTGTGATTAATGGTTTTGCCATTGGGACCCTGAGCGCTGCCGCTGAAAATTAACAGGCTCTTATCGCCCGAATAGCTGCTGACTTTCGGGTGCGCCCCTTTAACTTCAGGGAAGCGGCGATAAACTTCCTGGCAAATCGAATCAATTACCTGGCGATCCATGAGATTTATTGAGCTCCTCTGGGGATGGGGGTGGTGTTAACCCGACGGCGCAGGAAAGCCGGCAGTTCCAGATCGATGGTGTTGCCGCCCAGGTCGGCCATGGACGTGCGTTCGCGTACCACAGGAGATTGAGAGCGCATATTGTTATAACCGGCGTATGAATCTACCAGCATTTCTTCGGGCTGCATTCGCCCTTGCTGGGGCAGTTCAACGGGAATCTGATTGACCGGGTAAACAGGCAGCGCGGCAGCCGGGGTTTCAACGGCCGGTTTGGCCTGTTGTTGGGTCTCAACCGGTTGTTCAGCCTTTCGGCGCGTGCTTACATTTTCAAGCGGGGTGGCGCCCAGACCGGTAATAACCAGAATCACCTGGGCGCGTCCGGTTAATTTTTCGTCATTGGTGACACCCGGAATAATTTCAGCCTGGAAATTGGTTTTGGATTGTAAATAATTGAGGGCATCGGCGATTTCCATGAAGGTCAGGTCGGGACCGCCGGAGAAATTGGCAATAATACCGGTGGCGTTTTCAAGGGATACCGACTCTAACATGGGGTGGTGCAGAGCCTGTTCGATGGCATTGATGGCCTTGTTTTCACCCTGGCCATAACCCATTGAAAGCAGGGACCCGCCGCCGTTCATCATCATCTGGCGAACATGGGCAAAATCGACATTAATTAGGCCGGGTTGGGTAACCAGTTCGGAAATACCCTGAATACCCTGACGCAGCATATCATCGGCCATGCGGAAGGCCAGATCAAGCGTCAGATCACGCGGAGCGATCTGTAAGAGGCGATCATTGGGAACGGTAATCAACGTATCGGTATACTGGCGCAGTCTATTGATGCCTTCGCGGGCGTTAACCTGGCGCCGGCCGACTTCAAAGGTGAAGGGTGTCGTGATGATGGCAACAACCACTGCCCCAATCGAACGGGCAACACGGGCTGCAATCGGAATCGAACCGGTTCCGGTGCCGCCGCCCATTCCGGCGGTCAGAAAGACCATATCGGCCCCGGCCAGAGCCTGATTCAGGTCGCGATAACTTTCTTCTGAGGCTTCTTCGCCAATTTTGGGATCACCGCCTGCGCCCAGACCGCGGGTAAGGCGGGGGCCCAGTTGGATTTTAATGGGTGCCAGACTGTTTTTTAATGCCTGAGCATCGGTATTCGCGGCAATATATTCCACACCACCCAGGCCCAGTTCAATCATGCGATTAACCGCATTTGAACCGCCGCCGCCTAAACCAATAACCTTTAATACCGGTAAGCGCGCAGCAATAGGGGTGCGTTGAATGGGTTTTGCAGTGATCATCATATTCATAATTTCACCTCTCTGCTAATTGTGTTGCAACACTTGTGCCATCTCCGCTAATTCGCTCAACTAAACAGCCAAGCTGGCGAAGCTGGTCCAATAAGGATTCGGGAAAAGTCTGGGTATTACCAATAACCGTCACGCGTTTGGCAAGCGCCGCTTCTTTGACGGAAAAGCCCACCGTCGGGCGATATTTTTTAATAAACGGCTGAATTACTTCCAGATGCCAATCGGCCACACCCCATTCGTAAGTGGGCAATAAAAGGTAATGCTGGATGGGACGTTGGGGAACGGAAGTTGATTGTTGAACGGGGGACGCCTGGCGCGGCATGGATTTTGCCATAACGGGCTGGGCGGCCGGAGGTACCGGGGCAACGCGATTGGGCGCAACCGGGGGATTAACGGGTTGGGGTGCGGCTACATTATTTTGAGGTACAGGTGTAGCCCCCTGCGAAACGGGTGTGACACCCTGAGGGGCGGGTGTGACACCCTGGGAAGTGGGTGTCACACCTTGAGGAATCGGGTTGGGAACCTGATATCCAATGCCCGCCCTCTGGGAAGTGGAATTTTGTTTGTATAAAGCCGGGCCTTGTTTTGAGCCCAGGTAATTTTTCATGGCCTGCACGGTCGGCTGGCCGGTATCGTTCTGGTACCAGGCCTGATTAAAGTAGGGATGGCCTGCATCGGTGGTCAACAACCAGAAGTTCGCGGCGATGACATAATCGGGGATACTTTCGACCGTGTTTTGAGGAGATGCCGGGTCGGGTACCTGTTCACCGGCAAGAGCACGCGTAATTGCCAGGGCAAGGGCACTGTGTTGTTGGGCGTTATAAACGCGCGATTGACTGTCTTCGGGGTCGCCGGCCACACCGCTGCCCAGTAAAATGATCGGACAGGATTTCTGTAAAACGGCCTGTGTAATAGCATTATACCAGTCAAATATGCGAAAACTGCGTTGATCTTGCTGGTTGGTTGGGGTGAAATAAGGATGTGTATCCGTCCAACGCTGCGGTCCGCCGCTGCCCCAATTAAGTGAGTCGTGTTTATTCCATGCATAAGCCGCAATAACCAGATTTTGTAATAAAAGGGTCTGTTTTTGGATTTCGAGCGTTTCAAGGGCGGTGCGCAAAAAAGCCGTATCCCAGTAGTTGCCGCCCGGTTCAAGCGGCGGGAAAATGGGATTTAAGCCGTTTTGAATGGCCAGGTTGGCAAGGGGCAAAAACTGGTCTAAAAAGCGATCGACCAGGCCCTGTTGTACCCAGGTGGACGGGCTCCATGACGTGCGGCTGTTAGGCCGGTCATAAAAAATGACGCCTTTAATTCCCCAACGAGCATAGGCGGCCAGCATGGGCTCCAGCGCGGCGGTATCGGCCCTGTCGGCCAAGGATAATTTAAACTGAATGATGGGTTGGATACCGGCTTTCATCAGGCTGGTGATGAAATGTTCGGGAATGGCGCGATCGGTAGGCGCTTCAAGGACCAACCAGGAGGCTTTGAGTGCCACCAGTTCGGGAAGCCAGTGCTGTAAATCACTATCACGATAATGAAAGGTATCGGGATAATAATGGAAACCAATGCGATTTTTACTGGTATTAAAAAGAGAATTCAATTTATTCATGGCGCTTCACGATCTCATTTACACGGCTTAAGATTTGATATCGATGTTACTTGTGTAGCAAGATGTATGCCATTTAGAGCATCTATGGTGAATCCGATCCGTAAAAAATTTAAAATTATGTAGATTCGAGTAGCATAATGTGCGCCATTTTTGAATAATAGACGGACCTTTTCCATAAGGGACCGGTAAAAAATGCTGAAGGCTCGGAATTAACCAGTTATAATGGAGCCTGTTATGATATTAATTACCGGCGGTACCGGTTTTATTGGACAGAACTTAATCAGACATCTGGTGTCGGAAGGCAGACAGGTGCGGATTTTATTAAGGCCATCGCAAGCCTCGCGCTTGCCCGCCGGGGTCCCCCTGGATGTGACCGTCAGCAGCTTAACCGATGCGCGCGGCCTGCAGGCTGCCATGCGCGGTGTGGATACGGTTTATCACCTGATCAGCGCCGAAAGGCAGGGCATTCATGCCGATTTAAATACGGTGGATGTGGATGGCACCCAGGCACTCGTAACGGCAGCGCAGCAGGCCGGAGTGAAGCGCTTTTTTTATCTCAGTCATCTGGGCGCTGACCGCGCTTCCGCTTATCCGGTTTTAAAGGCCAAAGGTTTTGCCGAGAACATTATTATTAGCAGCGGGCTGCCTTACACCATTTTTCGCAGCGGGCCGGTGACTGGCCCCGGCGACCAGTTTACTGAACCTCTAAAGAAATTGATTTTGTTTAATCCTTTTGTTTTCCTGATGCCTGATGATGGTCTAACTTTGATTCAGCCGATCTGGATTGAAGATTTAATCACCTGTATGACTCTGGCTCTGGATGATCCACAAACCACCGGTCAGTTATATTCGATCGGCGGTTTGGAGTATTTACCATTTGAAAATATTGTCTCCCTTTTAATGGAAAAATTAAGCATAAAACGGCGCATTATCAATGTACAGTCGGCTTACTTAAGAATGTTGGGCGTCTGGTTCGAGCAATTTAATCCCAGGTTTCCCTTTCCCCTTTTCTGGCTGGATTACCTGTCAACCGATCGAACTTGCGCTTTGGATACCATGCCGCGTGTTTTTGGTCTGATTCCTGCACGGTTTAGTAATAATCTGGATTATTTGTTAAAGGATTAATATCAAGATGAATAATAAAAACGGCTTGAAGGCTTTTTGTGTTCATGGGCACTTTTACCAACCCCCGCGTGAAGACCCTTTAACCGGGAACATTCCGCTGGAGCCGGGAGCCGCGCCTTATTCCAATTGGAATGAACGCATCCATGATCAGTGTTATCGCCCGAATGCCGAACTGGGTAATTTTGAACATATCAGTTTTAATGTTGGCCCTACCCTGGCGCAGTGGATGGCCGATTATTACCTGTATCCGCTTGGACAGACGAGCGAAACCATTGTGCCCAAAGCCCTCTCGCGGACGAAGTCGAAGAAGGAGGTATGGATCCGCTTGCTCGCT
>JAJTBH010000290.1 GCA_021287005.1 Anaerolineae bacterium | reverse complement strand
TGTGAAGCCGTAAAAAATGCCGTGCAAAACTGGCAATACCCCTATCTAAAACTGGACTTTTTATACGCCGCCGCTTTACAGGGAAAACGTTATGATCCAACCCAGACCCGTGCTCAAATATTAAGGCGCGGAATGGAAGCCTTGCGTAAGGCAGCCGGTGAAAGCGTCTTCCTGGTTGGCTGTGGTTTGCCCCTGGGCGCCGGTATTGGCCTGGTTGATGCCATGCGGATTAGCTCGGATGTATCCAATACGTGGGATCCGACCTATTTTGGTATTAAAACTTTTTTCCGCTCCGAACCCTTTATGCCCTCAGCGCGAAATGCCATTCAAAATGTGTTAACGCGCATGCCCATGCACCGGCGTTGGTGGGTTAATGATCCCGATTGTTTAATCCTGCGCCAACCATCGGGACTAAATGATGATGAGGTGCGTTCACTGGCGACGGTTATCGCTTTATCGGGTGGTTCGATGATTTTATCGGACGATATGGCGGCCGTCGGGTTGGAAAGAATGCGTATAGCAGAAAATTTATTGCCCGTGATTGGTGAAAGAGGCCGGGTAATCGATTGGTTTGACCAGGGAATGCCCGAGAAAATCCGGCTCGATTTAAATGGCGCGGCCGGCAAGTGGAGTTTATTGGCGCGGTTTAATTGGAGCAACAAAAAAGAAAAAATTTCCATCACCGCGCAGGATTTTGAAATGACCTCGGGAGATTACCGCGTACGCTCCTTCTGGAGTGGCTTAAGCCAGCAGGTAAGCAGTGGGGAAGACCTTTGGAACGAAATTGTTCCGCCGCACGGATGTGTTTTGCTGGCTGTACGCAAGAGCCTGCCGCAACAAACCTGCTACCTGGGCAGCGATCTGCATATTTCACAGGGTAAGGAAGTGATTGATTGGCAGGAAACCCCCGGCTTTTTAAGCATTAAAATCAACGCCAAAATTAATGGCCTGGTAGACCTGGTATTACCGCGCAAGCCGCAAAAAATTGACGTTGCCGGTGGTGGGGAACTGGTCTGGTATGAAATTGCCAACTCCTGTTACCGTCTGCAACTCGATTCGGCCATCTCAGATCGTTCCATTAATATCAGGTTTTAACGGTTGCCTCCGATGGCATTAACGGTAGCACAGGCATTAAAATTTGGCGGTTTGGCTCGGGGCAGACTGTTGTGTGGGGCATGTGCGCTGGACAATGAAATTGAAATTGTCAGTATTATTGAAGCGCCTTTGGATCGGGATTGGAAAACTGAAAAAACCCTTTTCTTAACCTCATTTTATGCGGTGAAAGATGATATTAAAAGTCAATTGCGCACCATCGAGGTATTGTCCGACGGAAAATGCGCCGCCCTGGTTTTCCAAACCGGAATTCTGGATGCCTTACCGGCAGAAGTTCTGCAACGGGCCGAAAAATTAGGCTTGCCGATTATTGAAGTAACCGAAGAAGTCCCTTATCCTGAAATTATTCAACCTTTGGTGGGCGCAATGTTGCAGGAAAAAACCTATCTTCTGCAACGCGCCGATGATATTCATCGCCGCATGATTGACCTGTGCTTAACTGGCGGTGGGTTGGATGCGATTGCAGCGGCGCTCAATGATTTAATCAAACGCCCGGTCAGAATTCTGGACGGGTGGGGCAGCCTGATAACCGCCTGCCCGGCAGAAACCGACGATAATTTCTCAAATGGATTGCATAAAAAACTGGCCGTTCACGGCGATTTGCCTGGCTCGCACCTGATTTATTTAAATGATGAAAAATTCTGGTTGATGAGGTTTTTATCCGGATCGGGACGTGAGTCGGATGGGTACATTTTAATCAAGGATGAAAATAAAAGCCTTGATTTTTTAGATCAAACGGCCGTTGAGCAAGCGGCTGTGGTTGTGGCATTGGAAATTGCCAAACAACGCGCCGTTTTGGAAGCCGAACGGCGAATTCAACGTGATTTTATCGAAAATTTGTTGCTGGATGATCACCTTCCTGAAAATTTAATTCTCAACCGGGCGCATTCCCTGGGGTGGGATTTGCAGGGGAAAAAAGTAATCGCCGTGATTAATCTGGCTGATCTGCGCCAGTTTTACCTTTCCAGGGCCGGCAGTACCGAAGAAGAATTTACGCTTGCCAAAAGTTACCTGGTTCAGTCCATGCCTGCCATCTTAAATGAATTAAGACCCGGCGGCATTGTGGTTGAACAGGGAGATTTTATTTTATTAATTCCTGAGTGTGAAAAACATTTAAACAACGCCGCTTTGCGAAAATCGTTACAGCCTGCGGTCGAAAATATTTACACATTGATTAAACAGACATTGGGTGAGTGTCCCCTGTATATCTGTTTCGGGGGTTTTTATGACACGGTGCAGGGGTTGCGCAACAGTTTTGACGAAGCCCGGTCGACCCTGAAGGTTTGCCGGACTCAAATCATCAGCCAGTTTATCACCTGGTATGATGATGTGGCCCTGTATGTGTTATTGGACCGCATCGCAGAACAACCCGAAACGCGCCAATGGTTTATTCGCACCATCGGCAGCCTGTTGGATTATGATCGTGAAAACGGCACGCGCCTGGTAGTAACCCTTGAAGCTTATTTTGACGCCAACCAACAGATTCAACCGGCGGCTTATCATTTATTTGTGCACCCCAAAACATTAAAATATCGCTTACGAAGAATAGAAGATATTCTGGGTGTAAATCCGTTTTCACCTGAACAACATCTAAGTTATTATCTGGCCTGCAAACTGGCAAGAATGCTTGAGTTTAGCCATTTGAGATAAGCATTGCGCTTTGCGTTTATCCCGATTGCCCAATTGACACAACCGCCAACCGGAATAAAAATATATCAACGTTTTTATATATTTAAAAGCGTCCTGACTTAATTTTTTTAATCACATATGTTATGTTCTGGTCGATTGCCGAATCAACACTTCTCTCCCTGTTGAGGCCATATTTTTAAAAACGACCAGGCCCGGTAACCATGATTTAATCCTACTTAAAAAAGCCGGATATATTCGCACAAGAGTAAACAATTTACATCCAACCACCCGGTGTAAGTTGATATTCAAACCATACTCAACCCCAATTCCCTAAGGAGGAAGATTATGAGATTTAGTAAAAAATGGTTTTCCGCTTTACTCAGTTTGTTTGTAGTGACCAGCATATTGCTGGCCGGTTGTTCGGCAGGCGCAGCCAAGAGCGGCAGTAATGCCGCTACTTATGCAGTTTATGCCGTTAACACCGAACCGTTAACCAATTGGGATCCCGCCGCAGAGTTCTCAAATGGTATCCTGGTTATGAATAATATGTATGAACAATTGGTGCGTTATGATCCGGTAGAAAAGAAAATTGTTCCCTTGCTGGCTACCGAATATACCACCTCCGAAGATGGTCTGACCTGGACGTTTAAACTGCGCAAGGGTGTTAAATTCCATGACGGCACCGATTTTAACGCTCAGGCAGTGAAATTCTCCATTGAACGTACCATTCGTCTGGGAGCAGGCGCTTCTTATATCTGGGCTCCAGTCGATACAATTGAAGCGACTGACGACTATACCGTAACCTTTAAATTAAAATATTCAGCCCCGCTGGATTTGATTGCCTCCACAGGTTACGCAGCCTTTATATATTCACCCACCAGCGTGGGCAGCGATGATAAATGGTTTGATGAAGGCCGTGAATGCGGTACCGGACCTTATAGCTTAAAGAGCTTTAAATGGGGTGATGAAGTCGTTTTACAAAAATTTGACGGGTATTGGGGCGGTTGGCCTGAGAAAAACATCAGCACTGTGGTGATAAAGAAAGTATCCGAACCCGCCACACGCCGCCAGATGGTTGAAAAAGGTGAAGCCACCATTACGACCGAGTTGCCCTATTCCGATGTGGATGCATTAAAAAAGGATTCCAACGTGGTGGTTGAAGTGGATCCTTCCTTACAAAACCTGATCGGTATGTTTAATACACAGAAAGCTCCGTTGGATAACCCCAAAGTGCGCGAAGCTTTATCTTATGCATTCCCCTATCAATCGGTGATCGACTACGCTATGGGTGGGTATGCTGCCCAGTCATTTGGCGTGGTTCCCAACGGCATGTGGGGATATTCCAAAGACGTTCAGCAATACACCTATGATCTTGATAAAGCCAAACAACTGTTAGCCGATGCCGGCTATGCCGACGGCGGTATTAAACTGTTGTTGACCTATATGTCCGGTGATGAAGCCGAGAAAAATACGGCCGAACTTTACAAAGCCGAACTCGCCAAAATTGGTGTGGATCTTGAAATTCGCTCCATGCCCTGGGACAGCCAATGGGAACTGGCAAAAAGCGCCAATGCGGCCGACCGCCAGGATATTTTTGTGATGTACTGGTGGCCTGATCTGCCCAGTCCCTATTCTTTCCTCTTCAGCACTTTCCATTCCGAAGAAGAACCCATGTTTAACCTGTCATATTACAAAAACGAACAGTTTGACAAGTTAATCGATGATGCCAACGTGACCTCAGCCAATGATCGCGCCAAAGCAGAAAGCATGTTTGTTGAAGCGCAAAACGTGCTGATGAAAGACGCCGCCACTCTGGCAATTTATGACAAACAGGTAGCTTGGGTAACCGTCAAAAACTTTAAAGGTTTCAGCTTTAATCCGGTTTATCCGACCGTGGTCTTTTTCTACGGCACCTATTTTGAATAAAAAATATTGATAACAACGGGCCTGGTTCTGTGCCCGGCATGATTGTTTTGGTTCAAGACCGCCTGAACGTTTTAACGGTCTTGAACCAAAACTTCCCTTAACAGAGCTTAAGTTATTGTTTGAAAATAAGGAGGCGTGGACCGCAAATGAAAAGGTTCATTATTCGCAGGTTATTTTTTGGTGTAATTGTCCTCTTGGGGGTTATTGTTATAACATTTCTGCTTACGCGGGTTATTCCCTCCGACCCTGCGGCAAAATGGGTTGGCCCGCGTGCCACCCCCGAGCAAATTGCCAAGGCGACCATCGACCTGGGTCTGGATCAACCCCTTTATGTACAATTCTGGAAATATCTGACCGATATCCTTCAGGGCAACCTGGGAAATTCGTTGCGGACACGCCAGCCAATTACTGCCGAACTGGCAGCCAATCTTCCCGCAACGCTTGAACTGGTATTAATTTCGACCCTGGCGGCCATCCTTATTGGTATTCCGCTGGGCGTGGTTTCTGCGCATTACAAGGGTAAAATGATTGA
>JAJTBH010000289.1 GCA_021287005.1 Anaerolineae bacterium | reverse complement strand
GGCCGTGCGATTTGCACCCATCGTCTAGGTTACCATATTGGCCAGGAAGGAATACAACACACCAATACCCAGGATGGTGACGACCACGCCGCCGACGCCGCTGTCGCCCAGAACGGCTTTAAGCGTGTCGATGATGCCCGAGACCAGACCCAGTTGGTCCAATGGCAGAGCCATTAACATACCTACCGTACCCAGCAGGTAGAAAAACGCAATCATGCCGCCGGCAGTGACGATTGCCAGAGGAATATCGCGGCCGGGATTTTCCATTTCTTCGCCCGCACCTGACATCAACTCAAAGCCCATAAAACTGTACACGATTACCGGCAAAAATTGTAAACCTGCGTCCCAGGTGGGTGTAATGGCCGCCAGAGACATGTCATTGGCAACCCCGTTGCGGATGGCATAGATGATGCCACCCCGATGATTAACATGATGACGGTTTTAATAAACGCACCGATATTGGGCACCCATTTACCGGCTTCCAGAGTAATCACGCCGATCCACACCGTGACCCAGGTCATGATAATTCCGATCACAATCTGCCACCACAGAGACAAATCGGGAAAAAAGAGCTGTGAAAACATGCCCGCGAACAAAACATAAACCGAAGGCATCCACAGGGCTACATTAATCCAGTAATACCAGGTTGAGCGCGCCGCCCATTTTTCGCCAAAGGCGCGTTTAATCCAGACGTATAAACCACCCTGTTCGGGGTAGGTTGAACCCAATTCGGCCGTGATTAAGCCGTATGGAATGAAAAACAACACCAGGGTTAAAACCCACCATGAAATAGAAGAAGCGCCGATTGCAGCCGAAGGCGCCAGAGTATCCATAACAATAATGGCACAAACCGTAAAAAGCGTCATGTCCAGGGTTTTTAATACTTTTTTAAATCCCTTTTCAGATTGGTTGGTCATGAGAAAATCCTTTCAAATAAAATCGGGTTTAGCCAGAAAATCCAGCCCATAATTCATACGGGCTGGATTATTTATTTAACAAGTCCGGTTTGAGGCTGGTTAAGAAAAGCCTCAACCTTACCCTGATGAAAAGCCTTTAAAGCCTCACTGGGGTGTTTCATCCGCGGGTAAACAAAATACACCAGCAAACCTTTTTCGGTATGCAGGCGATTTTCGGATTGGTCGAATATGATCGAACGCGGGTGATCCATCACCTCGTCGGTTGCTTCCACACCGCGTGAAGCCGGCAAACAATGCATAAATTTGGCATGGGCCGGGGCCTGATTGAACAGTTTTAAACTCACCTGATAATCGGGCATAAATGCCGCACGCCGTTCGGGAATCTGGTCTTCCTGACCAACCCACCACCACAAATCGGTATAAATAAAATCGGCCTGTTTAACGGCAGCCACCGGATCGTCGGTAATGGTCAACGTACCATCCGATTCAGCGCAGTTTGCCTGTGCCCAATTCACCCACTCGGCCGGAGCCTGGTATTTTTTGGGTGCGGCATGCGTAAAATGCATGCCCAGTTTTGTACAGATTAACATCAGTGAAGAAAGCACATTGGTGGCGTCGCCGATAAATGTCACATGTGTGTCTTCCAGTTTTTTACCGGCCGGCAAATGTTCCATCATAGTCATCACATCGCAAACCACCTGAGTGGGATGATTGTAATCGGTCAGGCCATTAATCACCGGCACGTCGGCATATTGCGCCAGGCCGGTGATGGTTTCGTGTTTTAATGTCCGCGCCATGATGACATCGTTCATCCGTGAAAGCACTTTGGCCGTATCGTGTAAAGATTCACGGACGCCCAGGTGAATTTCTCCCGGTTTAAGATAGAGGGCATGGCCGCCCAATTCGGTCATGGCCACCTCAAATGAAACGCGTGTACGCGTGGAGGGCTCTTCAAAGATCATTGCCAGCGAAGCCCCTTCCAGTAAATGCGGTGTGCAGCCCTGTTTATCCGCCGCCTTTATCATTCGCGACAGCTCAATCATGTCCAACAGTTCTTTTTTACTAAAATCCTGTGTATCCAAAAAATGTTTTAGCGCCATAAAAAATCCCTTTCCTGTGATAAAAATTAAAACCTTCGCAGCAAAAAACTGCGAAGGAAAGTTACTCTGATAAAAAGTCGTCTTCGGGCGGCATCCATTCGTCGATATTACGTAAAATACGCGGCACCAGGGCATAACGGGTGACGGTTAATCCCGGTATGCGCGGTAATGTGCTGCGAATAAATTCACGCAGGGCATCATTATCCTTAAAGCGCGCTTCAATCGACATCTCAGTGGTGCCCTGCCCAAATGCGATGTAAGTCACCTGCGGCATGGATGTTAACTGGTTCAGAATCGCTTTTTCATGTTCGGGTTCAGCCTCAAGAAAGATATCGGCAGCCGTAATATAACCAAAAGCCTGTGGATTTAATATGGCCGTCAGGCGGATGATATCGTCCTGAACCAGGCGATCAATCCGTTTGCGAATCGTTCTTTCATTCGAGCTGGTTTGCCGGGCAATCTCCGAAGCGGCTATGCGTGCATCGGCATGCAATAATTTAATAATTTGATAATCCAGTTCATCCAGATTAATTTTTCGAGCGGGCATGTCACCTCCTTGATCGTTCCGTTTCGGAACTATATAGTTCCGATTACTGTATATATAATAACAAATTTTGACATCAAAAAGTAGTACCAAATGTCATATGACAGTAATGAAGGATCTAAAAAGATGATTAGTGAGGATTCAATCTTTACCGGGATAATTTAAAATAAAAAGACCGGGATTTCTCCCGGCCTTCATCATCGTGTTTCTATAAAAATATTAATAACAGGTCAGGGTGAAATCGGCCTGCCCCAGCGATTGATGGTTGGGTTCGTCAATATATATTTTTTGCCACCCTGTCAGACTGGTGCTTAAAGTCCACGTGGTGGAAACGGATTGGGTACCCGCCCCGGAAAAATCAAGCGTCTTGACTGAATCGGTAGCGCCATCACTGCGTTCAAAATGATATTTAACCGTTCCGGCGCGATTGGCTGTGATTGAACCATTAAAAGTAATCTTGACACCACTGGCGCAGGAGCCATTATAACTGTTCGGGCTGGCGTTTAATGTCGCACTGGTCACGGCAAATACGCCGGGAGTGGCGGTGGATCCTACCACAACTTTAACCCAGAAGGATTTATCGGCATTCTCGCCAATACCAAAGCGAGCGCCCGACCCGTTCTGTAACATAAAATCACCCTGGTAGGTACGCACGCCGGTGGGAGCTGTTAAAGTAACTGATACATCCACCTGTCCGCCGGGAGGCACCACCGCCGGCAGGCCAATACCGCTGGTGGGCGCGCCCATGGCATCGCCGCTGACGAATACAAGGCGATAATTGGTATCCCAGGTGCAGGTGCCGTTATTTTTGAGACGCCAGGTTTTGGTAAAGGTTGTGCCGGCCGCCATGACCGAACCGTCATCAATGGTGATATCGGCAACATATGAAGCGCGATCACATGGCACAGGTTTTTGGGTTAATGTGGGCGCCGGTTGATAATTTAGCGTGGATGTCGGCAACGGTGTATTTGTAGGTGCCTGTGTGGCAGTGGCCTGGTTGCCGCCTGAAGGCAACGCCGTCGGCGTTGACGTTATGGCAAACAGGGTACTCATGGCCTCCACAGTCTGAGCCGCCAGGGTTTGAATACTGGCTTCGCCATCTTTCTCCTCGTTTTCTTTGCCGGTGGGCAGATTACAGGCGCTCAACCCGAGCGAAAAAATTAATATCATCAACAAAAAACTTCTCTTCATAAAAACCTCCTTGATCATTTTCTATCAGAAAATAGACGAAATTCAAATCTCAATGGTTCCAAATTTTTTATATATTTCCCCAACCACATTATTAATTCAACAGTATAGCTAAAAATCGTCCTTAAAACCAGCCCCGTTTTTTAAAAAACCAGATCATGCCGCCCGCAATTAACCCAAAAGATAACCACACCAGGGGATAAGCCGCAGGCCAGTCCAGTTCGGGCATATATTTAAAATTCATTCCATAAACGCCGGCCAGAAATGTCAGCGGCAGAAATATTGTGGATACAACCGTAAGGGCACGCATCACCTCATTCAACCGATTCGAGGTCGACGACAGGTATGTATCCAGGGCGCTGCTGACAATATCACGAATGGTCTCCGAAAGGTCCTGAATTCGCACCAGGTGGTCATATACATCTCGGAAATAAATTTGATGTTGAGCTTTAATTTGCGGAAAATCATCGCGGCTCAGGCGGTTCATCACCTCCCGCTGTGGTGAAATAACCCGGCGCAACGCCAGCATATTATGTTTTAATGCCAGAATCCGTTGTAACGTTTCAGGCTGTGGGTCGGTTAATACCGAATCTTCAAACTCGTCAATTTCAGCTTCCATATCATCCAGAAATGGCAAATATTCGTCCACCAGGGCATCCAGAATGGCATGACATATAAAATCGGGCCCGCGCCGCACCAGTCGTTCATCCACGGTTAACCGCTCCCAGATTTTATCCACAGGTTGCATTTCAGGCGCAAGGCTTGAGGTAACCAGAAATGTTTCTCCCAAAAAGCAGTTTAATTCGATGGTTTCCAACCGGTCGAGATGTGGGCCACCTTGCAAAGCATGCGCAACGATAAAAAGGTAATCATCAAAATCATCCACCTTGGGTGTCTGGTAACCGCTGCTCTGGCAATCCTCGATCGCCAACGGGTGAAACTGAAAGGTATCGCGTAAGATAAGCAGCAATTCATCTTCAGCAGGATGTTCCAGGCTGACCCATAACAACCCTTTTTTATCAACCATTTTTTGCTTAATTTCAACGGGTGACAGATTAATCAATGCCTGGCCTTCAGATGGATAATAGATTGATCTAAACATTTGATTTATACCCTTGTTTTATGTTATTGTTTATAAGATAAAAATTGTCCAACCCCTTTACAATCCGGGTCTAGCGTTTTAGAATCAATTATATTCCAGGGGGAATACAGGACAAATGTTTTTAGCGTTTACATCGTTTTTTCATCCCTGCCATTTAAATAATTATCGTTTATTGGTTTAGATAAAAATTACAGGAAGAGGCTCCTCTACTTGAAAGTGTAAATTTAATTTATGGTTTTTACAGTACCGCCCTCAAATTCCTCAGCCGCCAACAACGAAGCCATTCCATCCACCGATATTAATCTGAACGATGCCGAACAAACCATTCGGTCTTATCAGCCGGATTTGGTTTTAATTAATAT
>JAJTBH010000288.1 GCA_021287005.1 Anaerolineae bacterium | reverse complement strand
TGGCGAACGGCGTGTGGTTGAAATTGCCGCCAAATATGGAAAAGATGTTTTTCTACGCGCAATTGATGATTATCTCGATTTTGGAGAACATGTCAGCCTGGATTCGATTAAACGGCTAAAAAAGGGACGTTATGAACTGGTCGAAAAACAGGATAACGGACCTGATTATAAAGTAGTGGTTGAAATTCGCGAAGATGAATTCATCGTCGACCTGCGCGAAAACCCCGACCAGGATAAAGGGCCTTTTAATATGAGCCGCGATGAAACCATCACGGCCTGTCAGATCGCCTTTAAGAATGTTTCAACCCCCAATAAAATCGCCAACGGCGGCACCTTCCGCCCATTAAAAGTGCTCACCCGTCAGGGCAGCATTTTCGACCCCATTTATCCCGCCGCCCAAGGGATTTATTATGAAATAACCATCCGTCTGCACGATTTGATCATCCGCTGCCTGGCACAGGATATGGCTGACCAGTTGCCGGCCGGAAGTTTTGCCTCGGTTTGCGGCACCCTCTTTGGCGGCATTCATGTGGATACGGGGCGGCCTTATGCCGTGATCGAACCTGAATTGGGTGGTTGGGGTGGAACCCCCCATCGCGATGGCACTTCAGGGCAGTTTTGCGCTCTGCATGGTGAAACTTATAACTGCCCCGCAGAAGTGGCCGAAGCGCGTTATGGTGTCAGTGTAGATTATCTCAGCTTCCATGACGACGACGGCGGCGCCGGCTTGCATCGCGGCGGCAAAGGGGTACGAATTGACTATCGTATCAAAACAGATAATGCCTGGTTAACCATTGCCTATACCCGGTCAAAAGAACTGCCCTGGCCATTAAACGGCGGGCTGGAAGGTTCACCCAATTATGTCATTATTGAAAGAGCCAATGGCGAACTTGAAAACTACAGCGTTGTAAGCGGCTTGATATTAAATACCAATGATATCATCCGGGTTAAAACCGGAACGGGTGCCGGCTGGGGTGACCCCTTAAAACGTAATCTTGACCTGATTCGGGATGATATCAAAAATGGGTATATCTCACTGGAACAGGCTAATAAATATTACGGATTAAATAAACGTATTCCATAAAAATTTGAAAATCTGAAATACTATCCTGATTCAAACGGGGCGGATTAACCGCCCCGTTTGATTGGAACACTGGAGACATTATGATTAAAATGACCGTTATGTACAACCTTCCGGAAGGCGCAGATCATGAAGAATTTTTGAAATGGCGCACCGGGGAACATCAGGCAGATAATGCGGCAATTCCGGGTTTGATCAAAACCGATTTTTATGTCATTAAACGCGCCTGGAATCAAGTTCAAGCGCCATATCGTTACATGACCGAAGCATATTATCCCGATATGGAAACTTTTGAAAAAACTTTTTTTGATCCCGATTACCAACTTAAAATGAAAGATTGGTTAAAAATTATGGCCGATCCGGTTTTTTTAATCTCCGAAGAGGTAATCAGTCAGGGTATTAAGTGAAAGGTTCATGCTAAACCCTGAAATCCCGAATTTCTGCAATGATAATATTTTCCAGTATAATAAATCAAGGAACATTGGTAAAATAATTTAAACCCTTACCTCAAGCGGGCAGATGAATTCAAATAAAACCTATCAGTGGCTTAAACGATTTATAAAACCCCTTTCCAAAGATGAACGCCAAAAAGTGATTGATGAAATCACTCCGGCTGCGTCGCCAGGTTTTGATTTTTTTCTACTCGTGGTTTTATCTTGCAGTATAGCCACACTTGGTTTAATCAGTGATTCGCCGGCCGTAATCATCGGCGCTATGTTGGTGGCGCCCTTAATGTCACCCATCATAGGCATTGGGTTGGCTTCAATAACAGGCAATGCAGCATTGTTACGTAATGCAGGTTCCGCCTTACTGCGGGGCGCTTTACTTGCTATAGCATTAGCCTCGTTTATGACATTGATCAACAATCAGCTACCTTTTTTCAGCATCCAGGAGTTGCCTGCTGAAGTGTTGGCCCGCATTCGCCCAACCCCCATTGACCTTGTAATAGCTTTAGCCGGTGGCGTTGCGGCTGCTTATGCTATGACACAACCTAATATCTCCGCAGCCCTACCGGGAGTGGCAATCGCCACGGCATTAATGCCGCCACTTTGTACGGTAGGAATTGGAATAGCATTAAACCGTTGGGATGTGGCCGGTGGTGCCAGTTTATTATTTGTTACAAATGCCATTACCATTGCGTTTGCCTCACTGCTGGTATTTTTTTTGCGCGGCTTCTCTTCAAATATTTCTTTACGAAACCACGGAATTCCGCGCAGTTTAATTCTGGCGGCATTGTTAACGATCTTATTATTAATCCCTTTGTCTTACTTCAGCATTAAATTCTTTCGTGAGGCTTCTGAAAATCGTTTAATAAATTCCGTTGTAGCCGGTGAAGTTGACAAGTTAGCCGGTACAGACCTTGTCGAAATGAACGTTACTCGTAACGATACCGGTTTGGATATGGTAATTACCTTGCGCACCAGTTCCGCACTAAAATATGAACAAGTTGTCGCACTACAGAAAGCGATTGTTGAAGGAATTCATCAACCCGTATCCTTAAAAGTCAGCCAGATATTCGCAGAAAGTCTTGATCCGTTAAATCCCCCGACACATACACCCACTTCCACAGCGGGTCCGAGCCCAACCGCAACGTTTACCTTTACTCCGACAAAAACTGCCACGCCGACCTCAACCCCTACAGCCACATCAACGATCACGCCCTTGCCATCCCTCACCCCTGCCCTGGGAAAAATTATCAGGGTCAGTTTACCGGAATTAAGAATTTTTCAAGACCCGGGCGGCCCGATTATTGGCAATTTATCTCCTTCACAAAAAATTACCGTGAATCAAAAAAGACAAATTTTTAATGGGCTGGTCTGGGTGCAAATAACAGATTCCGACGGACGGGTCGGGTGGATTCCGGATATTTATGTTCAAATTCTGGACCCAGAACCCACGCTTACTCCCAATCCATAAAATATTATCCCGATCCTTCGACTGATTAATCAAAAATCTGTGGATTCGCGCAAAATAAGGTCGGGCTCCATATCTAAATGCCGTTCGTTATGCCCTGCCTGGCTGATGGAATCTAAAAGTAATAAAACCAACTGCCGGGCAATTTCATAGGTCGGTTGATAAATTGTGGTTAACGGCGGATCGGTGAAAGCCGTTTCACGAATGCCGTCATATCCCGCAATGGCTATATCGGTTCCGGCTTTAAAACCCGCTTTGCGTATGGCGCGCAATCCCCCGATGGCAACCTGATCATTAATGGTAAGAATGGCGTCCGGTTTTTCGGGAAGCATCAACAACGCTTGCACGGCTTCAAAGCCGGCCGCTTCGCTCATCTCTGATTTTAAAATATACTCCCCTTTTACATCCAGGCCGGCCTCTTCAAGCGCCTGATAATAACCGGCCGACCTTTCAATTTGAATGATCAAATCATCCGGGCCGCCGACGAAGGCAATCCGTTGATGCCCTTTGTTGATTAAATGCCGGGTTAGTTTATAAAACCCATAACGCTCATTTACTTTAAATGAAGGAAACGGAAAATTGTGTTCAGGCCGTCCCAATGTAACAAAGGGTATATTCTTGTCAGCCAGATATTGAATACGCCAATCGTTTACCCGTATGCGGTTGATAACCAGGCCATCCACGCGCGAGCCCTGCGACCAGCGTCTGTACATATCTTTTTCCTGTTCGCTATCCGGAGGCGATGAAGATACAACCACATCAATTTGATGACAGGCAGCTTCGTCACACAAACCGGTTAAAAAGCTGGCATAAAAAGGGTCCGAAAAACGCGGCGAACTGGTCGGCAATATAAAACCAATGGCATCGGTTTTTTTGCGCCGTAATTGCCTGGCAGCATATGAGGGTTCATAACCCATTTCGTGGGCAGCATCCAACACTTTTTGGCGAGTTGTTTCCGAAACATCGTTATACCCTCCCAAAGCCCGTGAAACCTGGGTAATGGATAGATTCAATTTATTGGCAAGATCACGAATTGTAACCGGCATATAAGTTCTCTAATTCCTGCTTTATGGCTATTATAAACCTGTTGCCTTTCAGACATTAACCCCATAATTAATTCGACTTTCATTTCTGTTATTTTAATTTCATAATAACCCTTGACACACTCAAAATATTAATGGTATATTAAGGGTGCAATCGATCGGATGCCCCCCTCATCCGATCGATTGCATTTTAAGTGCTTTTTTGGGGGCCGATCATTAAGGCTGATATTGAGTGGTTTTCCGTAAATAAGCGGCAATGGATTCAAGCAATATCTGGCGATTTAACAGGCCGATCGGGTGGACATTCTGATCCACCACCACCAGCCATTTTCGCGATTCGTCCATCATGCGCTGAACAGCATCTACAAGGCGCGTATCCTCACCGACCATTGAAACCCCGGGAGACATTAAATCTTGGGCTGTTTCCAAACCATTTACTGGTTTAATCAGCCGGCGCAGAGCGTCCAAAATGCCTGAACGTTTTTCCGGGTGCATGCGGCTGATTAAATCTGCATCACTGATCCGACCAATGGCTTTACCTTCACCATCGACCACAATTAAGCGGGTATGATTGTATTTAACGAGTTTATTAATAATCTCCGGCAGACATTCATCTTGTTGCACGGTCGGTATGTCGGCTGTCATCACCTGCCCCACAGTTCGGGCAGCTCCGGTCGGCAGCCCCTGCCCGGTGCTTTTAGGTTGCAAACCTGTTACCTGGCGCAAAATATCCAGACGCGATAACATTCCCACCAGGTGTAATTGGGAATTTAAAACCGGCAGGCGTTTTAAGCCATGTTTGACCATTTTTTCGATGGCAGTCCTTAATAAATCCGTTTCGATAATGGTCACAACCGGTTGGCTCATTACATCCCGCACCTTAAGTGGCGAATCTGCCAGCATATCCAGGTCGTGTTTAATCTCGTTTTCATCAAGTCGCAGCGCCAGAGATAATCTCTGCCTTACCCCGGCTCTCTCCAACAGATCTTCATCGGTTAATATCCCAATAACGCCGCCCGAAACGTCCATCACCGGCATTACTTTAATAACATGAGCAAGCATTTGCTGCCAGGCAAAGAGGACGCTTCTATCGGCACTTAATGTCACGACATTACGCGTCATCACCTCGGCAACGCTATGATTAAACCAGGATTCCGTCTGGCTAACTTTATTAACCCGCAGCC
>JAJTBH010000287.1 GCA_021287005.1 Anaerolineae bacterium | reverse complement strand
ACTTATTCTGAAAACAAGTTTGATATTGAACGTTACCATCACATTAACGACATCGCCGTTGAAATCATCTCAACCTATAGCGAAACGGATATGCCGGTCATCAAAAATATTTTCGACAGCCAGACCGGTTATCTGACTCCCAAAGTGGATGCGCGCGGCGTGATATTTAAAGATGGCAAAATTTTGCTGGTTAAGGAATTAAGCGACGGCGGCTGGACCCTGCCAGGCGGCTGGATGGACGTTGATGAAACCCCCGGCGAAGCCGTGGCGCGTGAAGTGCGCGAAGAAGCCGGCTATGAGGTGCGTGCGGATAAACTGCTTTTCATCTATGACCGCCGCCTGCACGGGCACCCGGCTTATATGTTTCATGTCTACAAACTCTTTTTTTTGTGTGAATTAATCGGCGGCCAGGCTGCCACCAGCATTGAAACCGGCGGAGCCGTTTTCTTCGGACTTGACGAACTGCCCCCGCTTTCGGTCGAGCGTACCACGCTGGAAGAGATCGAACGTTGTTTTTACCATTATGATCACCCTGATACCCCAACCGAATTTGATTAAAGCCCATGTTTAAACACACCCGCTTTTATCCCTTATGCAGCCTGCTGCTGCTTTTTGTCCTGCTGGTCAGCGCCTGCCAGACCGGCACACCGGCCGTTTCATCCGGGAAAAACGCAAACACCCCGGCAGCGACGCCTTCACCGGTGCGGCTTGTTTCGGCTACCCCTCAGCCTTCGCCAACCGCCACGCAACCACCCATCACCATTGAGCCTGATAAACTGAATGGCTCCCGGATTCTGGTCTGGCACAGCCTGGCGGGCGAAAGTCGCCAGGCGTTGGAAGATCTGATCAAAGATTTTAACCAGCGTAATACCTGGGGCATCATCGCCTCAAGCGCGCAGATGGGCGATTCAAAAACCCTGTTTGACCTGCTGGAAAGTAACCTGCTGGTGCATAACAACGACGGTCTGCCCAACCTGATTCTGGCGGCCCCCGAACAGATCGCCGGGCTGAGTGACCATACCGGCGCTATTATTAACCTCAATCCTTATATTGCCGATGCACGTTATGGTCTTTCGCAGGAACGGGTCAACGATATCGCCGAGGCTTACTGGCGGCAAGACAGCGGCCTGTTAACCTTCCAGAGCGGCCTGCCGGCTCTGCGAGATATGCATGTTATGTTCTACAACCAGACCTGGGCCAACGAATTGGGTTTTAAGGATACCCCAACCACCCTTGAAGGTTTTAAGCAGCAGGTATGTACAGCCGCCAAAACCGTGGCCGGAAATAAAGCCAACGACGGCACCGGCGGTTGGATTGTGACCACCGATGCGGAAACCCTGTTAAGCTGGATGTATGCCTTTGGCACGCTGGAAATGCCCACTCGCGCCACCCAGCCTTATAATTTTAAGACGGCTTCCAATGAAAAAATGCTGGCCTATTTGAGCGATCTTTTTAGCGGCAACTGCGCCTGGAACAGCCGATTAAACAGCCCCTACACTTATTTTGCCAATCGACAGACATTGCTTTATTCCGGCACGTTACAGGATATCAGCATTCAAACACGGGTTAACGAACACCTCAAAAGCAGCGATTTATGGAAAGTCATTCCCTACCCGACCAGCCTGGATAAACCCACCCTGGTGACATCGGGACTGTCTTATGCGGTGGTGGACGGCAGCGCCACTTCAGCCGGAACGTCTTCGGCCCCGGGCAGCGCCACTGATCTGGCCGCCTGGCTGCTGGCAAGCTGGTTAAACCAACCCGAACATATGGTTAAACTCTCCAATGCCAGCGGCATGCTGCCGGCCGGTGACAGCGCTTTGCAAAACATGCAAAACTATAAAACCCAATTCCCGCAGTGGAAGGAAGCCAGCGGTTGGTTAAGCCGCACGCAGACCACGCCGGGCATCGGTTCATGGCAAGCAGCCCGCCTGGTGCTTGCAGATGCCGGCTGGATGGTGTTTAACCCCAAACCCACCCCCGACAGCCCCGCCACCGTGCTGGATATGCTTGACCGCACTATTTACGACGTGCTGCTGCACCGGCCCTGATTGTAAGCGCCTTTATCAGCAGTTTTAGACCAACCCTGTTAACATTTTGTGAAATGGACAGGGTTGGTTTTTTATCCACGTTCCGCATGGTATAATTTACATTGTTAACTAAAGTTGATCAACACAGCCAGAGGGGCTTATGGGATCATTGGAAATTCAACACAAACTTAAACATTTTCGTCGAAAAAAGAATTCGGCTCAATCACACGCTCAAGAAAGCCGCCGGGCCGGTTTATCTTCCAAAACCACACCGACACCGCAAGACATGTATGCCATGCAGCACAGCCTGGGCAACCGGGCCGTCTCACAATGGGTGCAATCATCCTCAAACAGGCAAATTGCCGCGCAAGACGTGCTGTCAGCGCGCGGCGCCGGCAAAGAGCTGCCCACCAATCTGCGCCGCGAAATGGAACAAAACCTGCGTCTGGATTTAAGCGCTGTTCGACTGCACACTGACGACTCTGCCGACCGGCTTAACCGCCAGTTTGGCGCATCGGCCTTTGCCGTCGGAAAAGACATTTTCTTTCGCCAGGGTTTTTATAAACCCCAATCGCGCAGTGGTTTAAAGATGTTAAAACACGAACTGGCGCATGTGGCCCAACAGCGCGGCAAAACCGCCAGCCGGCTGCACCTCGCTTTGGGCAACGACAAACATGAACGGGAAGCCGAAAATTTCAGCCGCAACCCCGGCAGCGCCACGCTCACCGCCGCCAAACCCGGTGTCATTCAACGCACGCTCTTTGATAAACTTTTAGGCGGTTCGCACAAACCCACTTTAACGCCGCTGGGCGGCGGCTCAGCCAATGAGGTGTTTAAGGTCGATCACGGCCCCGGAGAAACCGCCGGTTATTTTAAACCCGAAACCGAAAAAGGCTCTCAAGCTTCTTCAAAATCGGTGGTCAGTTCCACGCTCGACCAGATGTTGGGAACACAGGCCCTCTCGCGTGAGACTTTTGCCAAATATCAGGGCAAAAAAGGCGGTGAATCTTTTGAGGTGCCGGGGCGCTCCGTTTCTGAAAATGAATTTAACGACAGATTGCCCCCCGAAATGGCCGCGGAAATCGACGACGAAACCCTCAAAACGATGGGACAGTTGTTTAAACGTAAAAGTGACGGTATTTATCGCAGCAGCGGCACCCGTTTTATGCGCCATGATTATTCACACCCGGAGACTCAGCGTTCCCTCTCAAACATTCAACTGCAAGATGCCATTACCGGCCAACAGGACCGGCACGGTGGCAATATCAAAATTGACGACAGCCACGTAGCTCGCGGGTACGATAACGATTTGGTCAGCCTGGACCCTCACAATGACGAAGATTCTTTTGACCGCACGGGATTGCGCGACAAACGACCCGCAAACGCAGCCGGTCGTACTGCGGCCCGCATTCGCGCCCTGCAAGCCGTCAACAAACAGGCGGGCAAAAAAGTCGGGCTGCCGTCGCACATCGACCAGGCTACAGCCCAATCGGTGATGGGTTTAAAGTCGCGTGATATGCTCGCCCAACTTAAAGCCCGCAAAGCGCAGGGCAATTTGAGTGATGAACAGTTAAGCATGCTGCGCGATCGTTACAGCGCCGTGCGCCGTTATGTAAAGGCGGGTATGGCCGCTTCGGGACAGGTGCAGGACCCGGCCAAACGGGCCAAATGGGGTTCCGCCGCCTATCAAGCCGCGGTCACCAGCGGCGCCGGAAAAATCCCCAGCATTGTCGGTCGCGGAGGTTGGGGCGCAGGCACTTATGCCGCACAAATGGGTGAACATGCTCAAAGAGATGGCGAATATCCCAGTTACTTAAAACGTTCGGTGGAGAACCTGACTGAGGCCTCGGCCAACCCGACCCAAACCGGGGCTTATGCCGAACCTCTACCGCCCTTTATGCGCGCACAGCCTGCCGGCGGCATTGCAGGGCAACGGGCACTGTTGGGGCAAAATCGTATACCGCCCCGGCCCACCGGCGAGGCCCCCCGGCCGCCGCTGCCCGCCGCGCCGCCCCTGGCGCCTGCCCCGGCCGAAGCCCCTCCGGCTCAGGCAGCCATTCCAAGCGGTAATACCCGCCGCCTGATTGATTTGTACAACCGTTAAAAATCGGATGATTTGAAAAAATCTTACAATTTAAAATTGATTTTCATTAAATCATTGACAAGCTTTCTCTTTACTATATAATTATGGCAAGGAAAATAAAAAAGTATAATGTTTAATCTGCTGGTTGTCCTTCTTGTCGTCCTTCTGGTTCTCGTCCTTGTTGAGAGCTCATTTCCGGTTGGGTTGGCAAAAGTAAGGTCAAGCAGATAGTAGCAAGTAAAAGCGTAATGAACACAAGAGCCACCCAATCAAACGGGTGGCTCTTTTTTTTAGTTTTTATCAATCCAGTCACTATCGAGGAGAAGAAAAATGAAAAGGAAAATAACCGGCGCTGAAATCGTGTGGGAAACCCTGGTAAACGAAGGGGTTAAAGTTGTATTCGGGTTTCCCGGAGCACAGAATCTACCCATTTACGATGCCATGGGAAAATACCCGTCCATTCATCATGTGTTGGTGCGTCACGAACAATGCGCCGCGCATGCAGCCGATGGCTACGCCCGCGCCAGCGGAGAGGTAGGCGTTGCCATGGCTACATCCGGCCCGGGCGCTACCAACCTGGTCACCGGCATTGCCAACGCCATGATGGATTCCATCCCGACTGTCTTTATCACCGGTCAGGTGCCTGCTTCATTAATCGGTTATGACGCTTTCCAGGAAGCCGACGTTACCGGTATCACACTCCCGATCACCAAACACAATTATTTTGTGACCGATATTAACGAATTAAGTTATACCATTCGTGAAGCTTTTTACATCGCGCGCACCGGCCGCCCCGGCCCTGTTTTAATTGACATCACCAAAAACGCCCAGATCGCTTCAATCGAGTGGGAATATGATGCCACACCGATTCAACTGCCGGGATATCGCCCCGACATGAGCCCCCTGAGCACCGATTTTGAGCAGGCCATTGATATGATCAAACGCGCCAAACGGCCTTTAATTCTGGCCGGTCACGGGGTTTTGATGAGCGGCGCCATCGATGAACTGCGATATTTTGCCGAAACCACGCACACGCCGGTTGCCATGACCCTGCTGGGTCTGGGTGGTTTTCCGGCCAGCCACCCGCTTAACCTGGGCATGATGGGCATGCACGGCGAAGCCTGGGTTAACCATGCCATTCAGGA
>JAJTBH010000286.1 GCA_021287005.1 Anaerolineae bacterium | reverse complement strand
AATGTTAAAGATGTTTTTTGAACCTTAATAGAACGTATGTTTTTGTCCATCAGTTATAAAATGAAGGACGACTAAAATTTAAATATCCACCAGGGAAGAAGCCTAAAACTTCTTCCCTGATAGTTATCCCGGCAAAAAAGTGGATAAGTGTTGTTTCCGTTGGCCGGTGTGACGGAATATATAAAAATACCTCGTGGGTTTTAGAATCAGGTTTATTTACCAGAGGTATTATTGTCGTTATTTGTTTATTATTATTAATTTTTTAACAGGCAGTATGGCTATGTCATTTGTTCATCTGCATGTTCATTCTGAATACTCTCTACTGGATGGCTTCAGTAACCTAAAAAAGCTCGTCAAGCAGACCCGCGAAATGGGAATGCCCGCGGTAGCGTTGACCGACCACGGCACCATGTTCGGCGCGATCGACTTTTATAAAACGGCTCAGGCGGCTGAAGTTAAACCCATTATCGGTCTGGAAACCTATGTGGCAGCCCGGCGCATGTCGGATACGGATTCGCGGCTGGATAAGTCGTCTTTCCATTTGCTGCTGCTGGCCGAAAACCAGACCGGGTATCAGAATTTACTCAAAATTGCATCGGCAGCCCAGTTGGAGGGCTACTACTATAAACCGCGCATCGATCACGAATTTCTGGCGCAGCATGCCGAAGGTATCATTGCCTCCTCGGCCTGCCTGGCCGGTGAAATTCCGCGCGCCATTATGGATGATAACTTTGAAGAAGCGCGCCGCCGCATGGCCTGGTATTTTGACCTGTTTGGCCGCGACCGTTTTTTCCTTGAATTGCAAAAACACGATATTCCCGAGCTGGACAAGGTCAACAAAACCCTGCTTGAAATGGGAAAGACGTTTAACGCCCAGTACATTGCCACCAACGACGTTCATTATATTAAGCAGTCCGATTCACGGCTGCAAGACATCATGCTGGCAATTCAAACCGGGCAGTTGGTCAGTGATACCCACCGCTTTAAAATGTCGGGCGACACTTATTACCTGCGTTCCCCCGATGAAATGCAGGCTCTGTTTGGCGAAGTGCCTGACGCACTTTCAAATACCCTCCTGATTGCCGAACGTTGTAACGTGGATCTCAGTTTTAAGGGATACCATTTACCTCAGTTTGAGGTGCCCGAGGGTTACACCGTTGAAAGTTATCTGCGCAGATTGTGTGAAGAAGGTTTGCAGCGCCGGTACGGCCCCGAACGGGCGGCCGACCCCGAAGTGCGTAAACGCCTGGAATATGAGTTAAGCGTCATCCATACCATGGGCTTTGATGCCTACTTTTTAATCGTGTGGGACCTGTGCCGTTACGCCCGCGAAACCGGCATCTGGTATAACGCGCGCGGTTCAGCGGCCGGTTCACAGGTGGCTTATGTGTTGGATATCACGCTGGTCGAACCGCTTTCACAGGGTTTGATCTTTGAGCGTTTCCTTAACCCCGGGCGTATCTCCATGCCCGATATCGACCTCGATTTTCAGGACGATAAACGCCCGCGCATGATGGAATATTGCGCACAGCGTTACGGCAGTGACCGCGTGGCGCAGATTATCACCTTTGGCACCATGGCTGCGCGCGGCGCCATTCGTGACGTGGGCCGCGTGATGGATATTCCCCTGCCCGAAGTGGACCGCATTGCCAAAATGATTCCCAACGTTCCGGGCAAGCCGGTCAGCCTTTCGGAATGTGTTGAATCGGTGCCGGAGTTAAAAGCGGCTTACGAAGAAGCCGATTACCTGCATAACCTGATTGATACGGCCATGGGCATGGAAGGCGTCATTCGAAATGCCGGCACACACGCTGCCGGCGTGATCATCTCGGATGAGCCCATCGTTACTTATTTGCCCCTGCACCGCCCGACCAGCGGTTCGGAAGATTCGCCGATTAAGACGGTCACACAGTTTGAAATGTCCATCCTCGATTACCTGGGCATGTTAAAAGTCGATTTCCTCGGCCTGGCTACGTTAACCATCATGCAGCAGGCCTGCGATTTAATTGAAGCGCGCCGCGGTATTAAACTGTCTCTGTCCAACATTCCGCTGGACGACCCCGACACATTCCAACTGTTGGGTCAGGGGCGTACGGCCGGTGTCTTCCAGTTGGAAGGCAACGGTATGACGCGTTACCTGGTGCAGATGAAACCGCACAACCTGGCGCACATTATCGCTATGGTGGCGCTTTATCGCCCCGGCCCGCTGGATTTTATCCCTTCGTATATTCGCCGTATGCACCAGGAAGAAGAGGTGACCTACCGCCATGAGGCGCTGGAACCGATCTTTAAAGAGACCTACGGCATCCCGATTTACCAGGAACAAATCATGTTCGCGGCCATTGACCTGGCCGGTTACACGGCCTCTGAGGCCGACAACCTGCGTAAGGTCATTTCCAAAAAGAAGGCCGATGAACTGAAAAAACATCGAGAAAAATTCGTATCCGGTGCATCAGCCAAAGGTATTCCCGAAGAAACTGCCAGCGCAATTTTTGATGATTGGGAAAATTTTGCCCGGTACGGTTTTAACAAAAGTCATGCGGCCGATTATGGTGTGATTGCGGTTGAGACGGCTTATTTAAAAACGCATTACACCGTCGAATATATGACCGCCTTACTTTCGGCTTCGAAAAACGAGATTGAAAAGATCGCGTTTTATGCGGCTGAAGCGCGTGGCATGGGCATTGACGTATTACCGCCCGACGTTAACACCAGCGGTTGGGATTTCACCATTGAAGATCGCCCGGATGGCAGCACCGCCATTCGCTTTGGCATGGGCGCCATTAAAAATGTGGGGCAGGGCCCGGTGGATATCATTCGAGATTCGCGCGCCAACAAACCTTTTGTCGATCTGAACGATTTTGCCAAACGGGTTGATTTACGCCAGGTTGGCCGGCGCGCGCTGGAAAGCCTGATTAAAGTGGGCGCTCTGGATCGTTTCGGTGACCGCAAATCACTGCTCGATTCAATCGACCGCATCCTGTCCATCAGCTCCAGCCATTTCCGCGCCATGCAGGCCGGGCAGCTCAGCTTTTTTGGCAGTATTGCCGGTGTGGAAGAAGATATTGTTTTATCCACTTCCATTATGATCGACCGGCGTGAGATGCTGGAATGGGAACATGAGTTGATCGGCTTATACGTCAGTGATCATCCGCTGTCGCCCTATTTACGTTCACTGCAAAGCCGCATTACCCACAGTTCGGCCCAACTGGGCGAAGCCCCGCACAATGACAAAGTTATTGTCGCCGGCATGGTCACACGCTATCGCAGCCACGTGACCAAAACCAGTAAGTTGATGGGTTTTGTTACACTGGAAGACGTGCAGGGCAACATCGAACTGGTGGTTTTTCCGCGCACCTGGGAGCAGTATGGCAAGCTGGTTGAAGAGAACCGGGTTTTGCTGGTGGCCGGAAAAGTGGATGCCGAAGGCAACGAACCCAAGGTGCTGGTAGACAGCATTTCAATCATCGAGCCTGAAGAAGAAAGTTTTGATATACCTTCGCCTTCCGGCAGCGGCGCTTTGACCTTTGATATGTCCGAATTTTTACCACCCACGGGTGATGATGAGGGTGAAATTCCGGTAAATTCCGATAACTGGGAAGCCTCGTCCGGACAGGCTTCTGGTATAATCGGTGGGTTGTCGTCTGGTGATGAACCGGCACCCATCTATACAAATGAACTGCCCAACCTGCCTGAGAAAAACAAGGCAGCGGCGGTTAAAACGCAGCCATCCGAAAGCGGTTCCAACGGCAGGCCGATTAAAACACCCGGTGCGCCGTCGGCAGGCCGCAAGGCTGCGAATGTTTATTTTGATGACGATGTTCCACCGCCGCCTGATGAACCGGATGACTGGCATCTGATGCAGCCGCCCGTGGCTTCATCCGAGCCGCTAAGGGAAACCAGGCCGGTTTATGAAACACAGCCCGATCACCAGGTTGAAACAGTCCCGGTTTTGCAACCGGTCAACATGCCGGATCTTGACGCAATGACGGAGATTTCCGGGCTGGCGGAGGCTACCGCCATTAAAGTAGAAACGGCAGTTGCCAGTTCACAGCGGGTTGAAGCCGTTACCATGCCCAGGCCGATTTTCGAGCAGGCTGTGGCCCCGGTCAATGCGGTTCATGAACCGGCGGCAGTCATGGACCAGGTGAATTACCTGCTGGCGCCTGTGCGCGAAGAAACGGTGGCTGAAGAACCGCGTATGTTGCAGGTTTCAATAAAAACCACCGGGATAAAAGAGCGCGACGTGTTACGCTTAAAATGTGTGCATGGTTTGCTGCGTTCCAACCCGGGCAGAGATCACTTTTCATTTGTGTTAGTTGAAGGAATGCACCAGTATCTGGTAGAATTCCCCAATGAAACAATCAGAATTACTGAAGATTTAATGAGACAGGTCAGCGGGCTTGTCGGGCCGGAAAATGTGCAAGTGGTTTGTTAACTTATTTTTGTTAAAAGCTTCGGGGGAAGTTTATTTCTTGCAGGGGTAAATAGCTGTAAGAATTATTAAGCTTCTCTCGAATTATTTTTAAGTCGTTATTTTGATCATAAGTGGTAGGTGGAGATATGGAAAAAATCAGTACTATTGGCGTACTAACTTCAGGGGGAGATGCCCCTGGTATGAATCCCTGTATTCGTGCAGTGGTTCGTACGGCTGCTTCGAAAAATATAAAGGTAATCGGTATTGACTCGGGCTATGAAGGTCTGATTCACGGTGATTTTCACGTAATGGGTCCTCGGGATGTGGGTGGCATTTTGCAGCGCGGCGGCACGATTTTAAAAACTGCGCGCAGTGAAGATTTTCGCACGCCGCACGGTCAGCGCGAAGCCATTCGCCAGATGAATAACGCCGGCATGGACGCTCTGGTTGTGATCGGCGGCGATGGCTCCTTAAACGGTGCTTTAAAACTCTCTTCACAGGGTGTACCCGTGGTGGGCGTTCCCGGCAGCATCGACAACGATCTGTTTGGCACCGATATGTCGGTGGGTGTTGATACCGCCCTGTGCACCATTGTGGAAACCATCGACAAACTGCGCGATACCGCCACGTCGCATAACCGCGCCTTTTTTGTCGAAACTATGGGCCGCTCCTGCGGTTACCTGGCTTTAACTGCCGGCATTGTCACCGGCGCCGAAATGGCATTAATTCCCGAAGTTGAATCGACCGTTGAGGAAGTTTCCCGGGCAATCGAAGATGCTTATCGCCGCGGCAAACAACACTGCATCATTGTGGTGGCCGAGGGATTTAAACCCGGCGCATCCAAACTGGCCG
>JAJTBH010000285.1 GCA_021287005.1 Anaerolineae bacterium | reverse complement strand
GGTCCATTCGGCATCAGCATAAATCCGGTCGCGGGTAACGCCGGGGGTATCGTCGACAATCGAAACCCGTTTTTCTGCAATCCGGTTAAACAAGGTCGATTTGCCCACATTAGGGCGCCCGACAATGGCTACGATTGGTTTTGCCATTTATTTATGCCGTGACCTGATCGTATCCTGGTATCAGGTTGAAGATATTACGCGCAGTTATGTGGAAGGGTTTCTTGTGATTCTGGCCTGCATGTTGTGGATGCGCACTTCATTGATGACGCTGGTGGTGGGCATTATGCGTAGCGGCGGAGATGTGCGTTTTTCGTTGGTGGTCGATTCAGGCTCGATCTGGCTGTTGGGTGTGCCATTGGCGGCCCTGGGCGCTTTTGTTCTGCATGTTCCGGTGGTAATGGTGTACCTGATGGCAACTTCGGAAGAAATACTTAAATTTGTGGTCTGCGTTTATCGTTTCTTTAGCAAAAAATGGATCCACAATCTGGCACAACGGGTTGAAACCGATCAGTTTATGCCGGAAAACTCTGGTTCTGGCGGATAAAGCGGGTCAGCTCGTCAAAAGAATATTTTTTATAAGCCCGCAGTGCGGCGCGATAACCTCGACCGTAAACCAGATCAGGATTTTTGCGCATGGCCTGTAACCGAAAATCGGCCTCGGCTGTTTTTTGTTTGCTGAGCCATAAATAACTTAATAGTTCACAGAAACCTTCTTCGACAATCGGTTTAAGTTGAGGGTAACGGTTTAAAAACAACCAGCTATGCCCCAATTCATGCACCAGGGTGGCAGTGAAAAGCTCGCGCGGCAAACCATGTAAAATTAATATTTCAGCCTCGCGGCCGGTTTCTCGCCCGTTTTGCGTGGTGATGCTGGTGCGGGTCACCCCCATTGTATTATCCTTATGCGATTTTTTGGCAGAGCGTTTGATTTCATTCTGATCAACCAGTTTAAGCGATAATACCTGTGGAAAAGCCAGCCCATAACCGGCAACAAATTTTGAAATATCGCGATAAATGCTGCGTGCGAGAGAAGGTTGATCAACCGCTGACTGTCGACAAATGTTACAAACATAACGCCCATCGCGATATTGGACGCCACCCTGAGTGAGATTATCACAAATCAAACGACTGCATGTGGTGCAGGTGGGTAATTCGTTTTTATGCTGAGTGCAATAATGATTGCCCCATAAATCGACCGAGTATTCCCCCACCAGGGATTGCCGGCAAACGGAACATTTTTTTGTAAAAAGCGCCAGATAATCTTTCTGACAATAGGGTTTTGAATCGTTAACAAAAAAAGTCTGGTCTTCAATCATCTGACCGCAATGGGCACAGGTGAAATGTTCGGGGTGCCATTTTTTATCCAGGGCGGAGATATATTGATCGAGGATAATCTCACCGCAGCCGGCGCAGACCGGAGAAAACATTTTCTGATAACAAAGCGGATGGTACACCTTCTCATCCCTGGCGTTAAAATCGGCCTCAATCGGCTTGCCGCAGGCTTCACAACAAAAACACTCAGGATGCCAATAACCATCCTGGGCTTGAATGTAATCTTTAAAAATTAATTTGTTGCAGCCTGCGCAAACCGGTATGGAATACATAAAACCCTGTAGTGAAATGGTTGATGATTAAATGCGGGTTAACTGGCGATATTTAATCCGTTTGGGTGTGTCGGCAGCGGTGCCCAGGCGGGCATGGCGGTCGGCTTCATATTCGGTATAGTTGCCATCAAAAAAGACCACTTTGCTATCGCCTTCAAAAGCCAGAATATGCGTGGCTACGCGGTCGAGGAACCAGCGGTCATGGCTGACAACCAGGGCACATCCGGCAAAACTATCCAGGGCTTCTTCAATGGCGCGAATGGTATTAACATCCAGGTCGTTGGTGGGCTCGTCCAACAAGAGCACATTGGCGCTCTCTTTTAACATCAATGCCAACTGCACGCGATTGCGTTCACCACCGGACAACATATTAACCCGTTTTTGCTGGTCGCCGCCCGAAAAATTAAAACGTGAAACATACGCGCGTGAGTTTACCTGACGATTACCCAATTGCAATAAATCTTCACCCCCGGAAATAACTTCCCAGAGAGTTTTTTCGGGGTCGAGGCGGTCACGCATTTGTTCCATATAAGCAAGTTTAACGGTTTCACCCAGTTTAAACTCGCCCGAATCGGGTTTCTCCTGTCCGGTAATCATGCGGAAGAGAGTGGTCTTGCCGGCGCCGTTAGGCCCGATGATGCCGATGATGCCGCCCGGAGGTAGTGTAAAGTTCATATCCTCAACAAGCAGGCGGTTGGCATAACCCTTGGTTACATGTTGAGCTTCAATAACCACATTTCCAAGACGGGGACCCGGTGGAATAAAAATTTCAAGCTCTTTAAAACCTTTGTCGGTTTCCTGGCGCAGCAGGTTTTCATAAGCCTGAATACGAGCTTTTGATTTGGCGTGTCGCGCGCGCGGCGCCATACGAATCCATTCCAGTTCGCGCTGGAGCGTGCGCTGGCGTTCGCTTTCACCTTTTTCTTCCTGCTGTAAACGCGTGCGTTTTTGGTCGAGCCAGGATGAATAATTGCCCGGGTATGGAATGCCGCGTCCGCGATCCAGTTCTAAAATCCAGCCGGCCACGTTATCAAGGAAATAACGATCATGGGTTACGGCAATTACCGTACCCGCGTAATTCTGTAAATGGTGCTCGAGCCAGGCCACGGTTTCAGCGTCCAGGTGGTTGGTGGGTTCGTCAAGTAACAAAATGTCGGGACTTTGCAGCAGCAGGCGGCAGAGCGCCACGCGGCGGCGTTCACCACCGGAAAGCACGCCGACCTGAGTCTCACCGGGTGGGCAGCGTAATGCTTCCATAGCCATATCCAGACGGGCATCCAGATCCCAGGCGCTGACTGCATCCAGTTTTTCCTGCACATCGGCCTGCTGGGCAATCAATTTATTCATAGCATCGTCGTCCAGGGGTTCGGCAAAACGAGCGTTGATTTCATCAAACTGCGCCAAAAGATCGATAATGGGTTGGACGCCTTCCTGAACGATTTCTTTAACGGTACGGTTAGTTTCAAGCAACGGTTCCTGTTCCAGGTAACCAATCGTAAAACCGGGAGAAATGCTGGTCTCGCCGTTAAATTCCTTGTCCACACCGGCCAGAATACGCAGCAGCGAGCTCTTACCGGAGCCGTTTAACCCGATGACACCGATTTTGGCGCCGTAATAATATCCCAGTGAAATATCACTGAGCACCGGCTTTTTATCATAAAACTTGCTGACGCGGTGCATCGAATAAATCACTTTGGTTGTTTCAATTGCCATAAACTAAAAACCTCTCACAGGGGGATTATTTTTGAAAATTTTATAAGATTATATCATCTCATATATTTTATATGAATTGAGAATTATTTGGAATTTATGGAAGGATGATTTATTTTTTTAAGGTGAGTATGTGGTATTTAAAAAAACTAAAATTTCGATGCAAATTTATAAAAATAATTTAATTAACTTTGCTAAAATATATTGTAATCTATTTTAAAATTTGGCCGAATTATATTTGCATTCAGGGAGAGTATATGAAAAGAGTCGATCTTCAAAACGTTAAAGGCAAATCAATTGTAATGGTGGATTTAAGTAATTTAAGTGGCAAGGACGTAAGCGAAGTTCTCTCGGATGCAAAAAATGTAATTTCAAGATTGGGGGAGAAAAAGGCGTTGGTGTTAACTGATGTCACCGGCGCCAAATATGATAAAGAAGTTGCGGAAGCGATTAAGGATTTTACAAAGTTTAATACGCCCTATATTAAAGGCTCGGCTGTCGTGGGCGCTATTGGCGTTCAATCGGTATTACTTCAAACTGTTGTTTTTCTGACGCGGCGTGAGATAAAGACCTTTACCAATCGCGGGGAAGCGGTGGACTGGCTTGCCAATTTGTAAAATTACCAAAACATCCGACGGGGTGTTTCCTCATTATTCATTTTGACGCTTTGCGGATCACTGCTCCAGATGCCGGCAATCGGTTGGTTACAATCGGGGCATAAACCGGAAGCCGTTAAACGATAATCCAGAATACGGTAACCGCGACGCCGGATTAAACGGCTCTGGCAGTGTGGGCAAACTGTGTCTTCAAGCGAACCTACTTTTCCCGGCAGGTTTCCAGCATATACGTATCTTAAACCGGCTTCCTGCCCAATTTCGGCAGCCATTTGTAAAGTGGCGGCAGGCGTGGGCGGGTTATGCATGTTGTAATCGGGATGGTAAGCGGTGACATGCCAGGGTATATCTGTTGAGACAGATGCCAGGAAGCGCCCGATCTGCCACAGTTCATCACTGGTGTCATTAAACCCGGGAATGACCAGGGTGACAATTTCTACCCAGATGCCCAATTGCTGCGCCAGTTGAATGGTGTCGAGCACAAAACTTAAATGGCCACCCATGGATCGATAATTTTTCTCTTGCATACTTTTGAGGTCGATTTTTAGGGCTGTAAGATAAGGCCTCAGAGCAGTTATTACCTGAGGTGTGGCATGTCCGTTTGATACGTATGCACAATATAAACCGGCCGCCTTTGCCAGCTCAAAAATAGACATGGCCCATTCTGAAGTTATCAAAGGTTCGTTATATGAAGCAGCCAGAATGGTTGCGCCTCCGTTATGGGCGTAATTGACAAGCTGTTCGGGTTTTATTTTTTGAATACCGTTGATGCCTGCCCCGGCAGCCGGGTCACGCAGGGTTTGTGAACTCATCCAGTTTTGGCAAAAAGAACAACGAAAATTACAGCCCAGCATCCCAAAAGTGAGCGCTTTACTGCCGGGCAAAAAATGGGTAAAAGGTTTTTTTTCAACCGGGTCAATTTGCAATCCGGCGACATATCCCCAGGGGACGCGCAGTTTGCCGCCCTGGTTAAACCGTACCTGGCAGATGCCGCGCCGGCCGGGTTGGATGCGGCAGCGCAGGGCACAGGCAAAACAGCGAATGGTGTCGCCCTCAATCTTTTCGTAAAACTGTCCTTCTGTAGTCAGCTCATCCAGAATCGAATGTGGATAGGATCGTTGCATGTATTCATTGTAAAACAAATTAATAAATTGGGAACAAGAAGATTATCTGAAACGTCTAAATGATATGGACTGAATAAATAATGGTCCGGTATGTTTGGTTTTTCGGAAAAATTAAATCTTCATTCTGCGGATATAATACATATACAAAAGAAGGAATTATAAATATCTGAATAAAAATTAAGATGTGGGGCACAAGCAAATAAATATTTTTAGAAAACTAAT
>JAJTBH010000284.1 GCA_021287005.1 Anaerolineae bacterium | reverse complement strand
GTTAACGGCTCCGATTACGAGAGCGATCACCAGGATTAAGCCTGGGAGGACAATTTTCATTCGAGAGTTCATCATATTCCCTTTGTTTTTCTGAATTCGCTTTAATATTTGCGGAGCCAGGTTTAAACTTGCAGGAATCTGATCTTTGGCCACATCATCCAGGAGTTTGGAATAAGCTTGTTTTTTCATTCCTCAATCCTTTCCGACCCCAATAAGATACGCAGTCTATTACGTCCGGCATTTAACAGCCATTTAATTGTGCCAACTGCGGCGCCCAGTGATTCACTCATTTCCTTTTCACTCATCTCCAGGTAATAACGCTGTACAATAACCGCCCGCTGCCTGGGTGAAAGCCGGTCAAGCTGGTGTAATACCGCTTCTTTCATTTGTTTATATTGCAACTGGCCTTCCACTGACAGGGCCCGGTCAAACAAATTTTCAATGGGCTCGGAGTCTTCTTCATCCGTGATTGTTACCAGACGTTTATCCCGTTTGACGGCATTCAGGGCCGCATTCATTACGCTGCACATAAAATAGGGTTCGAAGGGCCGGGTTTCGTCAAAAAGGCGAATGTGTTCATAGAAATGCACAAAGGAATCCTGCACGATATCCTCTGACAGGGGTTCGTTCTGTGTTATCAGATAAGCCGTGCGCACGGCTTTTTCCTGGTGGCGGGCGATTAAAAATTCGAGCCCGCCGATATCACCATTTTTAAGCAGGTGAATAGCTTGTTTATCATCCATTATGGCTCCACTGTATGCGTGTGTTCACACATACTATATACAAATGAGGAGGCAAAAAAGTTGGGTTTAATCGATGCAGGATTCTGATGATTTTTTGAGTTTGTTTTAATATTACCAGTAAGCGGAAGAATTTTTGGGATTAAAGATGCCTGGTTTAAAAAACGCCGGCAGGAATTCTGAATATTACCCCCGCTGATGACACATGCCGCCGAAAAAATTATGTGGTTGTTGTAATTTTGTTTCGGTTTGAGCGTGGGCGAAAAACGAGGGAAATTATCGATCAGTCAGCGGAAAAAGGTTGTTGTGATAAAATACCGGCGAGGAAAAACTCAGAATGAATCACAGTGATGGGAATGAACCACTAAACATGCAGCGGATATCCTGGCAGTGCATTGAGCCGGTGATTTTAAAAGTCCGCGGCAGAGATATTAAAATAAAAAACCAGGAATTTCAAAAACTGAATGAAGGGCAAAAAGCCATTTTCAGTTTTCACGTATATTATGATCATGCAAAAAATGATCTCGACAGTTTTAACTACTGGAGTCGTTTATATATTAATAACGGTTTTTTTGCCATGATTAAAAACGGAGCGCGGTATTTCTCGCATAACGACTTTGCCGATCTTCTGAGCGAGATTGAAGTGATAATGATGGATGACGGCGATAAAAAAAAAGTTCCGGAACTGTTTGAGAGGTTCAAAACAGTTGGCGAGATCCATTTATTAATGATGGCTAAGATAATCGTGGCCACCCCGGATTATTTTTTTACCCACGAGTAAACAACCCGGCTCCGTTAAATTAATCTTCACGGGGTGCACCGGGTCAAACCGAAATCAATAAAAAGCGCCAACCATGGCTGTAACGGTTGGCGCTTTTTTCTTTTCATCTATTTTGATCATGGTTAATTGAGGTGAAGATGTTTTTTGCCGGTCAGAAATTCAAATTCTGAAACGGCCTGCGGGTTTCGGGAAACATCTTTCCATTTAATTGAGTCTTCTGATTCGGCAAGACCGTCGCATTCTTCCAGGGTTCCGCAATCACAATAGCGGTAACAATCAATTTCGGTCCAGTCGTGTAAAACATGAGATTTGAATAAATTATTGACGATTGAAGCTAACATTAAAACATCTCCTTAATATAAAAAACAGTTTTCCGCAAAATCCGTCCGTTGAGAACAATCTGGAACATTCCAGAGTTTTCAACGCCTACGAGGTTAGCTGACGGATTCGAGCAGAAAACTAGCTCTATGGTTGATTACCAATTCACCCCAGGAGAAAAGGGTTCCCCGATCTTGCGATTCGGCGTAATGTTGCTTTGAATTAATTTAGACGAATTACATTCGTCACTCTTTGTATGTTATTAATGTCATTATATCTAATGTGACAAAATTTGTCAAATAATTTGAATTGATGAGGGCGGAAAACAAACTTTTTTGAAAACCGGGAGAATGAACCTTATTGAACGAATAAATAAACACAAAATCTGTCGGTTTTTTGGAAAATCGGACAATTTAACTCTTGACTCTCGTATTCGAGATGGATACGATAAAGGCATGAATACTAAAACCGGTCCTATACAAGAATTATCACCCGAGCAGGGTGCGGAGTTACTCAAGACGTTAAAAACCCGTTTTGAGAAAAATAAAAATCGCCATGAAGGCCTGGAATGGAAAGATGTTCAGGCGCGCCTGGAAACGAAGCCTGAAAAATTAAACTCACTTTATGTTATGGAACAGACTGGCGGCGAACCGGATGTGGTTGTTTATGATGCAAATACGGGTGAAATGCTTTTTTACGACTGTTCAGCCGAAAGCCCGGAAGGGCGCCGGAATCTGTGTTATGACCGTGAGGCGCTGGATTCTCGTAAAGAAGCCAAACCAGGAGGCAGCGCCGTGGAAATGGCCGCCGGAATGGGTATTGAGCTTTTAAACGAAGAACAATACCGTTTTTTGCAGACGCTGGGCAAATTCGATTTAAAAACATCCAGTTGGGTAAAAACGCCACTTGAAATCAGAAAACTGGGCGGCGCGCTTTTTGTTGACCGGCGTTATGAGCACGTTTTTTTATATCATAACGGAGCATCTTCCTATTATGCCGTGCGCGGCTTTCGCGGTTGGTTAAGAGTTTGAGATTTGATTTTATACTGCGCATAGCTGAGACGGGATAATCCGTTTGCAATGGGAGTTAAGCCGAAAATTCTGACCGGTAAAAAAGGCGATTTTAATCCTGCAAACCATAAAAACGATTGCATTCGATTTGTTTTTGAACCGAAAAATGCAAAAAGGAGTTGATTATGGAGCTTGGCGTATTTTCAATTAGCCTGACCGTTAAAGATATTGGGGCGTCAAAGATTTTTTATGAGAAGTTGGGATTTGAGGTCTTTGGCGGAGATTTACTGCAAAACTGGTTGATCATGAAAAATGGCGATTGTATCATCGGCCTTTTTCAAGGAATGTTCGAAAAGAATATCCTGACCTTTAATCCGGGATGGGATATCAACGCCCACAAGCTTGAAACCTTTACGGATGTGCGCGAATTGCAGCGCCAGTTAAAAATGAGAGGGCTGGATATCGTAAACGAGGCGGATACGACCACGACGGGTCCCGCCAGTTTTGTGGTGGTTGACCCTGACGGCAACCCAATTTTGTTTGACCAACACGTTTGACCGGAGGAAATGGGTCGGGGGAAAAATTGACGCGGTGAAACAACCCCCGAATCACCCTGTAATTTTTTTGCGCGCCGTTTTGGTAAAAAAGTAATAACGATATTAAAAAAACCATAAACGCTCTTCACAGGAAGGGCGTTTTTGTTTGGATTTTAAGAATCATTGGTACGGCAGTTTTGTCGGGGATTGGTTCACTCTTGACATTCTCATTGTTTGTAATATAATCATTATCGATAATGATAATAAAAAGGAGGTTGAATGGAAAAATTAATTGACCTGGTGCTGCATCCCATCCGGATGCGAATTGTGATGGCTCTGGCCGGGCGAGAGATGAACGCGCAGCAATTGGCCGAAAGCCTGGGAGATGTGCCCCCGGCCACACTATACCGCCATCTCAATCGCTTAAACGAAGCCGGTGTTTTAACTGTGGCTGCCGAGCGCCGCATTCGCGGCACAACCGAAAAAATTTATACGCTCAGCCGCCAGGGCGGTTTCTTAACCGCAGAAGATTTTGCAGCCTTAAGCCGCGAAGATCACCTGCGTTATTTCACGACCTTTGTTGCGACCCTTCTGGATGACTTTTCGCTTTACATTAAAAAAAGCGAGCCGCTCAACGTTCTCACTGACGGGGTGGGTTACCAGAAGTTCCCGCTTGAGTTAAACGACGAAGAATTTGCTGCGGTAGCCGCCGGAATTAACGCGGCCATCGTACCTTATTTACAAAATCAACCCGCGCCCGGGCGTAAACGGCGCATTTTTGCCACGGTGGTAATGCCCGCAGTTGAAAATAAATCTACGGCAGGCGACCCGGAAACGTTGGTGAAGCCTATGAAAGATGAACCAGACAAGGAGTAAGAATGAATTTTTTAACTGAAACAAACCAAAATAAAGTCAACTGGCGGCAGGTGGGCCTGTTCCTCGGTCTGACATTTGGTTTTACATGGGTCCTCGACCTGCTTTTACAATTGGCCGCCGGATATCGCAGCGGCAGCGCGATTTTTTTCCTGCAATTACAGATGTTTTTACCGGCTTTTTTCGCCATCGTTCTGGGACAGTTCGTATTTAAGGACAGTCCGTTTTATTATCGCAACCCCATGCCGGATGGGCGCGCCGACCGGGCACGCGGTTTCTTTTATTTTTATATGGCGCTGACCTTGTTTTATGTGGTTCTGGCGGCGCTCTCGATCTTGATTCCGCAGCAAGAGATGCTGCTGGCGCAGTTAAGAACCCTGCCGCTGTTTGCCGGGCTGTTGGGGCTGATCCTCTTCCGCGTTTTTAAAGGACGCGAGTCGTTTGCGCGCGCCAACCTGCGCGGCGGGCGTATTTGGGATTGGCTGATCTATGGCGGGGCCATTGTGGTTTTTATGGCGCTTCAAACCGGGTTAAACGCCCTGTTTAACCTGGGCAAACCGGTCGACGCAGATCTGATGGCGGCGCAGTTGGGTATTAATATGCCCGGCTCGACCCTGCAAATTGTGCTTGCCGTCCAGATGATTGTGGAAGGTTCGCTGCTCGGTTTGGTTGTATCCTTTGGCGAAGAATATGGCTGGCGCGGTTACCTGCAAGGTCAGCTCATTCGCCTGGGTAAAAAACGCGGCGTTCTGCTGGTCGGTTTGATCTGGGGCGCCTGGCATTATCCGGTGATCTGGATGGGACATAATTATCCCGGGCGTCCGCTTGAGGGCACCCTCCTGATGACCATTTTTTGTGTGCTTCTGGCTTATGTCATTGGCTTTGCGATGCTCAAAACCGGCAGCATCTGGCTGGCGGCCTTTATGCATGCCATCATTGACCAGAGCGCCAGTTATTTTATGGGTATGATCTACGCCCCTGCGGACCCGGTTTTCAGTTTTGGCCTTGGCCTGTATGGCCTGG
>JAJTBH010000283.1 GCA_021287005.1 Anaerolineae bacterium | reverse complement strand
ACCTGACTGAGCGCTTTAAGTAAATCGGTATTTGAAATCATTATGATCCCTTCCTGGTGACAAACCAATAAACAAATTATTATTGTTATGAAACCGAAAAAATTGTACCATGTAAACATAGGTAAATTAAGTAAATTTCTGCTATAACAGATAATAGTTTGATACCCTTAAGCATATGCTATTAAGGATTACACTTTCATGCCCATCACCCCCGAAATAGCCAATATTTATATTATTTTGCTTCTGATCGGCACTCTGATTGCGATCAGCATTGTTGCGTTTTCCCTGGCGCATAAAGACGTGCCCGGCGCTTCTTATCTGGCGGTCTTAAACTTTTTTATAGCTCTATGGTTGTTTTTAACCGTTCTGGATTGGAGCAGCGCCACTGTTGCCGCCAAATTATTCTGGAATCAGCTTGGTTATATTTGTGTCGGTTATTTACCACTAAGCTGGCTGGCCTTTACATTAAAATACACCCAGAAAAAATGGTTTAAACCCATTTACCTGATCATCCCGGCTATTGTGCCGCTTTTTACTCTGCACCTGGCTTTAAACAACCGGCTGTGGAGTTCCGTCACTTACAGTAACACGGGCCCTTATATTATTCAGACGGTTAGTTTCACGCAATGGATTATCCTGCCAATTGCCTTTGCCTACCTTAATAACCTGGCAGGCACTTATGTCATCATCAGGGCATTAATCCAATATCCGCAAAAATACCAGAAACAGGCAATTGCATTAATCATCGGGGCAGTTTCACCCCTGGCCTTAAATATTGCCTACAACACCAATTTGTTTCAAGGAATCAATATCGATTTAACGCCGCTGGGATTTACCGTATCGAGTTTGGCTTTAACCTGGGCGCTTTTTCGTTACCGTTTGCTCAACCTGGCGCCTTATGCCCGCGACATGCTGGTGGATACCATGATTGACGGTTTAATTGTGTTGGATGCCGAAGATAATATTATTGACCTCAACCCGGCTGCCGCCAAAATGACCATCAACTCCGCTAAAACGTTTATCAACATCCCCGTCGTTCAGGCTTTTCCCGCTTTAAAAACGTTCAACAGCACCAATGAAATCTGTCTGGAAGTTGATGGGCAAAGCCGTTATTATGATGTGCAAAGTTCACCCCTTTACAATCGTGCCAGCCAGACTTTTGAAGGGCGCATGCTTACCCTGCGCGACATTACATCGCGCAAAGAAGTGGAATTGCAACTGGTTCACAGTGAAGAAATTTTTCGAAGTTTGATCGAACAATCTTACGACGGTATTTTGTTGACCGACAACCAGGGACAAATTAACATCTGGAATGAAAGTATGACCCGTATTACCGGCATTCACAGCAGGGATATTATGGGGTATACGCTCTGGGAATTAATTGACAGGTTAAAAACCGGTGACATACCCGGTGAAAACCACTCGGACGGCCTCCGCGACGAATATATAAAATTGCTGCAAAAAAATCTGCCGCGCCGGGACATAAATATCTTTTTTGAACAACTTATTTACACGCCTGACGGCGAAGAACGTTATATTCAAAACATAACCTTCCCCATTTATATCGGCAGCAGCGATATATTGTTGGGCAGCGTGATGCATGACATCACTCTTTCAAAACAGAAAGAAATTGAAAATAAACGCCTGTACGATGAAGCCAAAGTGCTGCAAAAACAGGCCGAAGCAGCCAGTGAGGCAAAAAGTCAGTTTCTGGCAGTGATGAGCCACGAGCTGCGCACCCCCATGAATGCCGTGCTGGGCATGATTCAATTGATGATGGATACCCATCTTTCCCAAAAACAAATGAATTATGCCGAAATCATCCGCAGCAGTGGCGATGCTTTGCTGGCGATTATTAACGATATTCTCGATTATTCAAAAATTGAATCGGGCAAAATTGAGCTTGAAGAACGCCCCTTCTCACTGCGCAATATTGTGGAAGAAAGCCTTGATATGGTGTCACACCAGGCTGCTTCAAAAGGCTTGTATTTGATCTATGATATCTCGCCGGATGTGCCGCGCATTATTCGCAGCGATCCAACCCGGTTAAGGCAGGTGTTAATTAATTTGCTGGGTAACGCGGTTAAATTTACGGATAAGGGCGAGGTGGTATTAACTGTTAAAACCGTGCCTTCATCCTGCGAAGACCCCTCTGCCCAGACCGGTGAAATGCTCTGCCGGATTCTCTTTTCCGTGCGCGACACGGGCATTGGCATTCCTGAGAACAAATTAAACCGTCTATTTAAAACCTTTTCACAGGTGGATCAAAGCACAACCCGCGTATATGGCGGCACCGGCCTGGGATTGGTGATCAGCAAACGCCTGGTTGAAGCCATGCGAGGATGCATTCAAGTGGAAAGCGGTGTTAATCACGGTTCTACATTCAGTTTTGACATCAGTGTGCCGGCGCTGTTAAGCGCAGAGGATATGATTGAAAAAGATGCCAGATCAATCGCTCATGGTAAAACCGTATTGATTTATGATGAAAATGATACCCAACGCACCGTTTTAACCCGCATTATGCACTTTCTCGATATGCAGGTTCATGCCTGCCGCTGCATCAATGATGTCAGTTCCCTGCTTAACCAGGCGGATTTTGCTTTATCGTTGGTTTTGTTGGATGAAAGTTCTCTTCATGAAGGCCAAATGGATTATTTTGACAAGGTGGTATTAAACGGTCACACTTCTCCTTTAATCCTGCTCAGCAACCCGTGGTTTACCCGGCAGGATAAAAGATTGTTTGAGAAATCAAAAGCCGTCATCAACAAACCGGTTAAATATTATCTGTTATTAAATGTCTTGCAGCAAATATTGAGCGGTAAAGCAGTGCATCTGGACGAAATTAAAAAGGGAGATCAAAGGCAGGCTGTGATCGGTTTGCAGCATCCATTAAGAATCTTGTTGGTGGAAGACAACCTGGTAAATCAAAAAGTCAGCGTCAGCCTGATGGAACGTTTGGGATATCGCATCAGTATTGCCAATAACGGCCTGGAGGCGCTTAAAATATTAAGAGATCATGTTTTTGACGTGGTCTTCATGGATGTGCAAATGGCGGAAATGGATGGTTTTGAGGCCACCCGCCATATTCGCAACGGGTGGGCCTTTAAGGATCAACCGCGCATCATCGCACTGACGGCAGCCACCGCCCTGAGCGACCGGACGCACTGCATCGAGGCCGGAATGGACGATTACATCAGCAAACCCATTCACCTGAACGAACTGGCAAACATATTATTGACCTGCCAGCCCATTTCAAGTTTTGACGCCCGTAATTATATTGTTGAAAACACGGATGAAGACCAGGAAGCACTACCTTCCATAAGCCTGCCCGTCGTCGAAAGTCAGGTGATAACGGATTTGTTAATTACATTAGGATACCAAAAATGGCCGGCCATTCAAGAAAGCATCCGCATATTCATCTCTGAGTCGGGAAAATTTATCAGTGACTTAAATGAATCTTATCGAGAAGAAAGCATCGATAAAATGCACCGCCTGGCGCACACCTTAAAATCGACCTCGGCCAGTGTGGGGGCATTGGCGTTATCGGAACAATGCAAAATACTGGATACAAAATTAAAACTTATATTATCCAACCATCAAAAAAACTTGTTTTTCGATAATTTACAGGGCGATATTTACCTGATACAAAGCGAATTTATGCGCGCTTGCCAGGAATTGGAAAAAATTCACGATAAATTGCCAGATATGGCGGTTTATCTTGCAGAAGAAAGTAATAAAACAGGATGAATGTCACCTAAAGAATAGGCTGGTATTTAAAAATCGTTTATACTTAACCAAAAGAGTACAATTTCTCTTTCATTGTGGACAAATGTGCTCTTATATTATTTATACAGGAAAACAATGTGAAACGTGTATTACTCGTTGGAAATAACGGGGGAATTGACCCGCAACTACAAAAAGCTCTCTGCTCTCCGCAACATGAATGGGAAGTGGATTTAATAACGGGGGGACAACAGGCGCTTGAACAACTTAGCCGTGGTTGTTATGATGCCATCGTGTGCCATAATACCATCTCAGGCTTAAGCGGTGTTAACCTGTTGGAAATTACCCGTAAACATTACCCCAATATTATGCGTTTCATGTTATCAGAAGCTTCATCGACTGATGAACGGCTGAAAATTGTTAATTCGGCGCATCAAATTTTACCGCTTAATAATCAGGCTTCCTTCGTTTCCATCATCCAGCGGGCATTTTCGTTAAACAGCCTGCTGCAACAAACCGAATTAAAACGTCTGATTTCAAAATTACGCAACCTGCCCAGTCTGCCTGTGTTATATACCAATTTAATGAATGAAATTGAGACCCCCGAAGTTTCATTGGAAAGAATTGGCGGGATAATATCGAGAGACCCGGCCATGAGCGCCAAAATTTTACAGTTGGTCAATTCGCCTTTTTTCGGCATCAGCCGCTCTGTGGTTAACCCGGTTCAAGCCACCGCCCTGTTGGGGGTTGACATCATCCGCGGTTTAATTTTGTGTATCAATATTTTCTCCCAGTTCAACCCCATTACGCTTGAAAAACTGGGGATTTCAACCCTGTGGGATCATTCTATCCATACCGGTTCATATGCCAAAATAATTGCCCGCACGGAACATGTCGATGAAAAAATTGCCGATTTTGCTTTTACCGGCGGAATTTTACACGATATCGGCAAGCTGGTACTGGCTGATAATTTACCCGTTCAATATTTTTCAGCCCTGGGTACAGCCTCACGCAAAGGCATTGAACTATATGAAGCCGAACGGGATGTGTTTGGCACCGACCATTCGCAGGTGGGCGCTTATTTGCTGGGATTGTGGGGACTGCCCCAACCAATCGTTGAAGCAGTGGCATTCCATCACCGCCCGTTGGAAAATCCAACCAATACATTTAATGCGCTCAGCGCAATCCATTCTGCCAATTATATCGAGCATCAATTACACCCGGCCAACTGGACTCCGAAAAATGTTGGTATTCAAACCGCATATCTGGAAAAAATAAAACTTACCAACCGTGTTGACACCTGGGTGGAAGCCTGCCAGGATTAAATCTTTCCAGGTTTACTTCAGTATATATAGAAACAGGAAACGGGTCAAAAATAAACGATTGACCTACGCTTTTCCTACTTTTGTGAATCTTATCCCATGTAAAAGGGTATAGTAATAACGGATATTAAGTTCGGCGTAAATTAATATTACGCTTATCTTTCTTTTAAATGAGAATTTAATGTCCTGTGTAATTTTATCTACCCGTACAAACAGATTATCTCATTGTTGATGATCAACCGCTTC
>JAJTBH010000282.1 GCA_021287005.1 Anaerolineae bacterium | reverse complement strand
CAAGCAGTTCCAGCATACGATTAATAATTTCGCGGTCGTGACCCGTCAGGGGTAATAACCAGCCGCGGTGCGGGGCGCGGCCAAGCGCCACCATTTGCTGCACGGTGGCCGGCCAGCTATCTTTTTCGACCTGTGGCGCAAAAGCGATGCGCCGGGCTGAGTCTTGCGAAGAAATGGACCATAAATCACGCTCGACCAGCAGCACCTTACCGTGTTGGGGGTGCAGCAAACGCGCCGAGGCACGCAGCAGGGTGCTTTTACCAGCGCCGTTGGGGCCAATTAAAATCAAAACTTCACCGGGGTGTGCCAACAGATTCAGGTTTTTGACCACGGTGGTTCCATCATAAGCGCAGTCCAGGTTACGGGTTTCTAGCTGGCTCATGCCGGACCTCGCAGTTCTTTTTGCATGTTTTTTAATAAATAAAGGAAAAAAGTACCGCCCAACAAAGAGGTGACAATGCCGACCGGCATTTCAACCGGGGCAATTAAGGTGCGCGCCAGATCATCGGCAATCACCAGCAACAGCGCGCCGGTCAGGGCGCTGGCCGGAATGAGACGGTGATGTGAAGCTCCAAAAAACAGGCGGGTTATATGCGGCGCAATCAGACCGACAAAACCGATGATACCTCCGGCGGCTACGGCTGCGGCAGTAATCAGGCTGGCGGCCATTATTACGGCGGCGCGGGCGCGCCCCAGGGGCAGGCCAAAGGTGCGGGCTGTTTCTTCACCGCAGGCCAGCGCATCCAGCGGGCGTGAAAGCAGCCACAAAAAGATCAAACCAATCAAAATATATGGGGCGCTGCTGAATAAATGCGACCAGCTTCGCCCGGCAAAACCACCCATGAGCCATGCGAAAATTTCATGCATGTCGCTGTCTTCCACCATCATAATCAGCGAGACGATTGAGGTTAACACAGTGCTGAGCGATGCACCTGCCAACAGCAGGGCCATGATCGAGGCATTACCGCTGGTCTGGGCGATGGAATAAACAAAAATAACGGCCACAATGGTACCGATGAAAGCCGCCAACGGAATGGGACCGAAACCCAGAAACCCGGAACTGATGCCCGCGGCAATAGCCAGGGTGGCGCCCAGCGATGCGCCGCCGGATGCGCCGATGATAAACGGATCGGCCAGGGGATTTCGAAAAAGGCCCTGAAAGGCCGCTCCCGCGGCTGCCAGCCCGGCGCCGACCAGGATAGATAAAATAATGCGCGGCAAACGGATATCGCGAATAATGGAGATGTCGGTAGATTCAACGCCGGGCGCCGCAGGGTTAAACAATACGTTTACCACACGTTCAGGTGGAATATAGACAGCGCCTAGACCCAGGCTGATGATGGCAAAACCCAGCAGCAAACAACCCAGAATAATCATGCTCAAAATAAATGAGCGGCGTTTCATCAAGTTTAATGAGGGCATTTTTTATTTAAACAAATCGGGATATAACATTTTGGCGGCGGTTTCGAGGGCGTCCACCATTCGCGGGCCACTGCGGGATGAGATGTTGCCATCCAACAGGTAAACACGACCGGTTTTTACCGCTTCAATAACACTCCAACCGGGGCGTGAACCCAATTGATCGATGCTTAATTTGCTGCCGTGGGTGTCGGGGCCCATAATCACGGCGGGATTCCGTTTGATCACTTCTTCGGCGCTGATCTGCGGATAATCTTCCTTGAGGTCGGAAAAAATATTAACGCCGCCGGCCAGTTCGATCATTTGCCCCGTGGCGGTGTGGGTGCTGGTAGTCATCAGCGGTTCATCAAAAACTTCCCAAAAAACGGTCGGGCGTTTTTCGGCCGGTATGGATGCAGTTTTTTCGGCAACTGCCGCCACACGCGCCTTCATTGAGGCAACCAGGGTTTCGGCATCACTGACGTGGCCGGTGGCCTGGCCCAGCAGGCTGATGCTGCCGTAAATATCATCAAACGACTGCGGATTGATTACCACCACCGCAATATGGCTTTCATCCAACGCCTCAACCACAGAAGTTTGCTGGTCGCCATAAGCCACCACCAGATCGGGTTTGAGGGCGATAATGCTTTCAATGCTGATGGTTTTGGCGCTGAAACCGCCAATTTGGGGCAGTTTTTTGGCCTCAAGAGGATAATCACAATAACTGGTAACACCCACCACATTTTTTCCGGCACCGATGGCAAACAGGATCTCGGTGTTGGACGGCGCAAGCGAAATAATCCGCTGCGGAGCCGAGGGCAAATTGACGCTGCGTCCAAGATTATCGGTCAGATGTATGCCTTGCGGTGCAGGGGCGGCGGTGGGTAATGCGGCGGCAGCCGGAGCGCAGGCGGATAATAAAAGTACCAATAACAGGCTGATTGATAAACTGCGGATAAAAACCAATTTCATAAGAATCATTTCCTCGTTTTGCAGGGTATAACGGAACACCCCTTCATATGTTGAAGGGGTGTAAATTTTCCCAAAATACTTACACCGCCTTCCACGAGGGTGTCCGGGTTCAATACGGGCGGGCGGCCTGACTTCCTGCCGGGGCAGGTTACAGTTGCGGGACAGCGCCGGTCTTTCACCGGCTTCGCCATTTCCACCCATGCCATCCGGGGCAATGGGTACCCATATCGAGGGGAATTGTTAATTTGTTAAAACGATTATAACACAGGCAAAAAAATGAGGCGCTTTGAGATTTGTTTCAAGCGCCTCATTTTTAAGTTCATTAATGAACCGGTTCCAAAACGGCAGCCAGATCGGCCAACGCGTTGCTGATGGGTTTGATATTAAACTGTTCCACCAGGAAGTTTAATACATTGGGGGTGATAAAAGCCGGCAGAGTTGGGCCGAGGTAAATATTTTTAATGCCCAGTGAAAGCAGGGTGAGCAGAATGCAGACGGCTTTTTGTTCGTACCAGGATAAAACCAGGGTGAGCGGCAGTTCGTTAACACCGCAGTTAAAGGCATTGGCCAGCGTCAGTGCGATTTGAATGGCCGAATAAGCGTCGTTACACTGGCCGATATCCAACAGGCGCGGCAGGCCGGCGACCGAACCAAAATCGTATTTGTTAAAACGGTATTTACCACAGGCCAGGGTTAAAATGACAGTGTCTTTAGGCGCCTGAGTGGCAAAATCGGTGTAATAATTGCGGCCCGGTTTGGCACCGTCGCAGCCGCCCACCAGGAAGAAATGCCGAATCTGGCCGGTTTTAACGGCGTCAACAATTTCACCGGCATGGCTGAGGGTAGATTGGCGTCCGAATCCCACCAGGATGCGCTGTTCTTTTTCGTCTTCTTCCCAACCGCCCAGTTGCAAGGCTTTTTGAATGAGGATTGAAAAATCCTTTTTGCCGTCTTTTTCGGGAATAAAAGGAATATCAGCCCAACCGACCACGCCGGTGGTAAAAATGCGGTCGCTGTAACCGGGGCGGGGCTCCATGAGACAGTTGGTGGTCATTAAAATTACACCGGGCAGGTTGTTAAATTCACGCTGCTGATTTTGCCAGGCGCTGCCGTAGTTGCCGATCAGATGCGGATATTTTTTTAATTCGGGGTAAGCCAGAGCAGGTAACATTTCACCGTGCGTATAAACATTCACCCCGCTGCCGGCGGTTTGTTCGAGCAGTTGCTTAAGATCGTGCAAATCATGCCCTGAGATGACAATGAAGGGGCCTTTTTTCTTGCTGATTAAAGCCTGGGTCGGTTCGGGATGCCCGAAAACGGTGGTATTGGCGCGGTCAAGCAGTTCCATACACTTTAAGTTGACCTGCCCGAATTCCATTAACAGGCTTACCAGTTCGTTTAAGCCCAGGGTATCATCCAGCATGGCAGATAAACCCTTATAAAACCAGAGCGAAACTTCGTCTTCCTGATATCCCAGGACCCAGGCATGGTGAGCGTAGGCGGCCATGCCCTTCATGCCGTATAAAAGCGTGTCTTTAAGCGATTGCAGATCGGGCGCAGACTCGGCCTGGGGGCGAATATTTACTTTTGAAGCGGCCGTAACAATCCCCGTTTCGTCGGCGGGTAAAACGAAATTTACCTCGGCCGGACGAGATGCGGAGCTTTGCGCTGAAAGTGTGATTAATTGGTTTTTGATGATCTGCGATTGTTTTAAGGCCTCGATGAAAAAAGCGCGATCAAAGTTGACATTGGTCAGGGTTGAAAAGAGCCCGTCAACCACAAAACGGTGCGTTGGGTTTGCAACGGCTTTTCCCTGTTGAAGAGATAAAGCGGCTAAAAAAGCAATACCCTGCAACTGGTAAACCAGCAGATCCTGCAAAACCGCCACATCGGCATCCTTGCCGCAAACACCGAACTCAACACAACCTTTTCCACGCGAAGTCTGCTCGCATTGATAACAAAACATTGAAACGGGACATTCCATAATAATAAGGTACCTTTCAGGGTTAATAATTTTGCAGGTTTTGATATAACAAGGTTTATTTTTGAACCTTATCTTGCAAAGCCTGTCTTAATTCCGCAAAAAAGGTATCCCGGTGAAGCTGATAGTTGGCGCAGACCTCTTGCAGGGTGTCAAACGGCGCCATGTAACATCCAATGCAATGCAAACGATACTTGAGGAAAACCGGCAGCGTTTGCGGGTGTTGTACCAGTAATTCTTCTACCAATAATTCAGGGGTAATTGTGTCTTTTTTCAAGATAACCTCACCGGAATACTTAAGCATAAGGATACTCTCCGGTCAGATTTTTGTCTTTGCGCTGGCGCAAAGAACTAGATATCTTCCGCTATACAAACCAGGCCATGCGGATAACAGATGATGACTTTCTCGCGTCTGCTTAAGACCAGTTGTTGTTCTTCCCACTGTTTTAACAAACGGCTGACGGTAAAAAGGGTGGTGCCACTCATTTCGGCCAGATCCTGACGGGTGATGGGCATGTCAATTAAGACCCCTTCATCCGTTTTACGGCCGGTCTGATTGGCCAGGCGCAGCAGGGTGCTCGCCAGACGGCGTTCGACGCGCTGGGTAGCCAGTTGTTTAAAACGTTCCTGCACTTCCTGTGCGTGATGAGCCAGCAACTGCATGCCGTTTAGAGCCAGGGTTGGGTACTGTTTAATAAATTCTTTTAAACTATCTCGATGCCAGATTAAAGCCAGACAATCTTCGGCCGCCATAGCACAAACCGGATAACTTTTTAGATCGGTCAATGCGACTGCGCCAAAGAGGGTGTAAGGGCCGATAATTTGCATGATGACCTGTTCACCGTTTGAATCGTTTTGGGTCAGTTTTACACGGCCTGTTATTAGAAGGTATAAATATTCGATGGAATCATCTTGAAAGAAATAAAACTCACCCGCCTGAACGTGGCGCGGCGAAGCGCTTTTGAGAATA
>JAJTBH010000281.1 GCA_021287005.1 Anaerolineae bacterium | reverse complement strand
ACATTGATCATTGGCACACCGGTGGCTTATCTGTTGGCACAACGTAATTTTCGTCTATACCGGATTATTGACACAATAATTGATTTGCCGACCGTTTTACCGCCTTCTGTGGCAGGGGTAGCATTATTGATGGCTTTTGGCAGAAAAGGTATCTTTGGGCCGATATTGGGATTATTTGATATCAACATTCCTTTTACAGCCATTGCCGTGATCATGGCTCAGACATTTATTGCATCGCCGTTATATGTAAAAGCGGCCGCAATAGGTTTTTCTTCCATAGATCCCGAATTAAAACAAGCCGCAGCTCTGGACGGAGCGAATCGCTGGCAAATTTTTCAATATGTTGTAATTCCCTTATCAACATCGGCGTTATTAAGTGGCAGTGTAATGACCTGGGCACGCGCTTTGGGCGAATTCGGGGCAACCATTATTTTTGCCGGTAATTTTCCGGGCAGGACCCAGACCATGCCATTGGCTATTTATATTGGGTTTGAACTTAATTTGTTTTTCATTCCTGACGTTGGTAATCGTAAAAGGAATTTTACACCGCCAATTGGATCATTACCCATCGGGAAACCAATAAAAAGATTCAGATGATTAAAAAGGAGTAGAAGAAATGAAAAATGTCAAAGTATTTTCTCTAATTATGTTAATTGTGTTGTTAGTCTCTGCCTGTGCGCCCCAGGCCACTCCGCCGGCAGCCCCGACGGTTGTAGCCGCAACTTCAGCACCCGCAGTTGCCACCGCGACGGAAATCCCAGCCACTTCAACACCTGAACCCATAAAAGAAAAACGGACATTAACCGTTTTGGCGGCTGCATCATTGACGGAATCTTTCACTGAATTAGGCAGCCTTTTTGAACAAAACAACCCTGATGTGAAAGTTGTATTTAATTTTGCCGGATCACAACAACTGGCCCAACAATTGGATCAGGGCGCAGAGGCCGATGTATTTGCCAGCGCGAGTAAAAAATATATGACTTCCGCCATTGATTCGGGACGCGTTAACGAGGATGAATCCAAAGTTTTCGTAAATAACCGTCTGGTAGTGATTTATCCCAAAGATAATCCCGCTAAAATTAGCACCCTGGCCGACCTGGCAAAATCCGGTGTAAAACTAGACTTTGCCGATAAAACCGTTCCTGTGGGTCAATATACCCTCGATTTTTTGGATAAGGCGATTAAAAACCCTGAATTCGACACAAAGTATAAAGACCAGATTCTGTCGAATGTTGTTTCCTACGAAGATAACGTAAAAGCAGTGGTAACCAAAATCTCGCTGGGTGAAGCCGATGCGGGTGTCGTTTATGTAACCGACATCACCCAGGATGCCGCCGGCAAGGTTGATAAACTGGATATACCCGATGAATTAAATACGGTAGCTACATACCCAATTGCCCCTATTTCTGATAGTAAAAAGGCTGATGTTGCAAAAGCTTTCGTAAACCTGGTTCTTTCACCAGATGGACAGCAAATTATGGCCAAATACGGCTTTATCCCTGCCAAATAAATTTGATAAAATAGTAATCAATTCGGGAGATTTAATGGGTAACTTAATATCGGTTCGTGATGCACAGGATATTATCCTGCAAAGTATTACCACAAAAACACCTCAGAGACTTCCCCTTGAGAGCATGTTAGGTTGTGTACTGGCAGAAGATATTATTTCGCCCATTAATCTCCCACCTTTTGACAACTCGTCTATGGATGGATTTGCCGTAAACAGTTCTGATATAACAGGTGCATCCCAAAACACGCCTGTAGAATTATTGATTTCAGATGATATTCCGGCCGGCCGCGTATCAGAAATGCCGCTTCGCAGCGGACAAGCAGCCCGCATCATGACGGGTGCGCCAATGCCAGCGGGCGCTGATGCCGTCGTTCCCATCGAAGAAACGGATCGATTTTTGCAAAATCAATCGAATATTATCCAATCCGAAACGGTAAAAATTTTCCAACCGGTTAAACCTGGTTTTTATGTTCGCCGCACTGGTCAGGATGTTCATATTGGTCAACACATCTTGTCTTCAGGAAAAAAAATATCTCCCCAATCGTTTGGCATGCTGGCAGCCTTAGGTTATTCAAACGTCCCGGTTTTTCCACACCCGCGTGTGGCAATTTTTTCTTCCGGTGATGAGTTGTTATCGCCTGGCGAAACATTCGAAAACGGCAAAATATTCGATTCAAACAGGTTCACGATCGGCGGTTTATTACGTAATGAGGGTTGTGAGGTCATTGACCTTGGAATCGTAAAAGACGATCCTGCTGAGATTTACAAAACCCTGGCTTCAACGCATCAAACCGAACCCGATTTAATCATCAGTTCTGCCGGTGTCAGTGTCGGCGCTTTTGATTATGTCAAAAATGTTATTGAAGAACACGGTTCGATAAACTTCTGGCGGGTAAATATGCGCCCCGGAAAACCTTTGGTTTTTGGTTCGTTTGAGAATATCCCGTACATAGGATTACCCGGAAATCCGGTTTCGTCTTATATTGGTTTTGTGGTTTTTATTCTTCCAATTTTAAGAAAATTACAGCACCTGCCGCCGTTCAACCAAAAATTTATAAACGTCTATCTGTCCGAGCCTATTGAATCGGATGGTCGTGAAAGTTACCTGCGTTGTAAAATTAGCCAGGACAATGGGCGTTGGGTCGCCGAGTTAACTGGCCGCCAGGATTCTAGTAACCTCTTTTCGTTGGTTCAGGCCAATGCACTGCTCATTGTTCCAGCCGGAATATTTCATTTGTCAATTGGCGATGAAGTTAAAGTTTGGCTTTTGGAAACTTTGGAAAGCGAGTGAAAATTTATGGGAAAATCAATCGATGACATGCCCTCCGCTGAAAAACACCACCACCATATGGCGTCTGAAATCCCGCCGGTAATAATCTCCATCGTAACGGTTAGCGATTCACGTACTCAGGAAACAGATATAAACGGGCAATATTTAAAAAAACAGATCGAAAATAATGGTGATTTATTATTGGATTATCGCCTGATTCGAGACGAAATAAATGAGATAACTTCAATTTTGGAAGATTTATGCCAATCAAAAACCCAGGCGATTATATTTAACGGGGGCACAGGGCTTTCATCCCGTGATTCAACTTATGATGTAATTTCAAAAATAATCACCAAAGCAATAGTTGGCTTTGGCGAATTATTTCGAATGTTAAGTTATCAACAAATCGGGCCTGCAGCCATGTTATCCAGGGCAGCGGCAGGTATATATAAAAATAAAATTATTTTCTTGTTGCCCGGTTCTCCCGCTGCCGTTCAATTAGCCTGGGAAAAAATAATTCAGCCTGAATTACGCCATATTATCTGGGAATTATCGCGATAATAAAACAGAAGGTCTCAACTATAAGACCCTCTGTTTTATAATTTGTGTATTATTTTTTCTATTCCCGGATTTTATCCAGCCATTTTGAGCGAAATACGCCCTCTTTCGATTTCAATTTTTATAATCTCAACCGAAATGACATCGCTGACTTGTGGAATTTGCCCGGGAATAAACTGACTGCGATGTAATAACCCATCCTGTTTTACACCGATATCAACAAAAGCACCAAAATCCACCACATTGCGAACCGTCCCTTTTAATTTCATGCCTACAACCAGGTCTTCCATCGACATGACGTCACTGCGTAAAATTGGGGCCGGTAAATCCTGACGTGGATCTCTTCCGGGGCGAACCAGTTGTTCCAGTATGTCGGTAAGGGTTAATACACCAGTTTTAAGCTGTTCGGCCAATGAATCTATATTTTTTGTTTTTCTTAATTCATCAATAGCGTGCGTCTTAATTTGAATTGAATCATCCGGTTGAATTTTTGCAAACTTGATAATTTCCGCAGCGATATGGTAACTTTCCGGATGTATTGCACTGGCATCCAATGGATTATCTCCATTACGGATCCGCAAAAAGCCGGCTGCCTGTTCAAAAGCCTTGGGGCCCAGGCCGCTCACCTGTTTAATTTGAGTACGGTTGGCGAATGCTCCATTTTCATTGCGGAATTCCACAATTCGTTCGGCCAGTTTTTGTCCAATTCCCGATACATAAGAAAGTAAAGCCGGCGAGGCCGTATTGATATCGACCCCGACCCGGTTAACCACACTCTCCACAACACCTCCCAGGGTATTTGAGAGCTCTTTTTGATCAACATCATGTTGATATAAACCAACGCCAATGGCTTTTGGATCAATTTTTACCAACTCGGCCAAGGGGTCCTGCACGCGTCGAGCGATCGAGACAGCGCCACGTATACTGACATCCAGATCGGGAAATTCAGACCTGGCTAAAGGGCTGGCGCTGTAAACGCTAGCTCCGGCTTCACTGGTGATAACGTAATTTAAACCATCGATGGAGCGTGTTAATTGTGCCACTAATTGTTCGGTCTCGCGGGAGGCTGTACCATTTCCAATCGAAATTAAATTAACCTTATGTTTATTAACCAATTTTTCCAGGGTTTCCAGAGCTTCTTTACTCTTTTTCTGGGGTTCGTGCGGGTAAATCGTTGCGATATCCAATAATTTTCCGGTAGGATCCACCACGGCAACTTTGCATCCCGTACGAAAACCCGGATCAAGCCCCATAACAACATAACCGGCTAACATGGGGGTGGTTAATAAAGATGACAAATTTGAAGCAAACACTTTAATGGCATGCGCTTCAGCCTTTTCAGTCAGCGTTTTACGTACATCTCGTTCAATGGAAGGTAACAGGAGCCGGCTGGCAGAGTCTTCAATCGCCAATTCCATTTGAGCGGCAAACGGAGAGCGTGAATCGGGGCGAAAATATGCGCCAATTGCGTTGCGCCAGTCGCGTTCCGTAATGTTAACGCTGACGCTTAATACTTCCTCGGCCTCTCCCCGATTAATCGCCAAAACCTGGTGCGGCTTAATTCTATCCACCTGGTATTCAAATTCGTAATAAGATTCAAATACTAATTTGGGATCATCGGCTTTTGCTAATTTGCTGCTTTGCAGCAAAGACCAGACCAGAGCTTTTTCTCGTAAGGTTTTACGCACTTCGGTATGGTCTGAAATCATTTCGGCAACAATATCCCGGGCGCCGGCCAGAGCTTCTTCAACATTGGCCACTTTATCATTAAGATAAGGTTTAACAATCTTATCCATTGATTCCGGCACGCGGCTTTGTTTGATGATTAAAGTCGCCAGTCCTTCCAGACCTTTTTCTCTGGCAATACTGGCCCGTGTATGCCGTTTCGGTTTATAGGGTTGATATATATCTTCCAGGGCAACCAGGTTGTCAGCCAGTAAAATTTGCTGGTGCAATTCAGGGGTCATTTTCCCCTGCTCTTCAATCGATTC
>JAJTBH010000280.1 GCA_021287005.1 Anaerolineae bacterium | reverse complement strand
AGAATGGTTTTTCGCCGTTCATCGATCTTTTTAAGCTTTTGCATTAAATCTTCAATTTGCCGGATTTGTTCATCATCCAGGGCTCCGGTGGCTTCCTTGCGATAACGGGCGATAAATGGAACGGTATTGTCTGCTTCCAATAAATCAACCGTTGCCTGGACCTTATGTTTGGGAAGATTTAACTGTACTGCAATTTTTTCTATGTTTTCAGCCATGAACCTGTTTATCTTTCTTTAAACAATTAAATATTTTTTCGGGCGTGAGCGGAAATTCGTCAATCCACACTCCGGTCGCATCGTAAACGGCAGCCGTTATGGCCGGAGCAAGTGGCAAAAATGGCATTTCCGCCATACCTCTGGCCCCCCAGGGACCCAGGGGGTCATTATACTCCAGTACTAAAGAATCTACCCGGTCTGGAATGTCCAAAACGGTCGGGATTAAATATGTTGATAATGTCTTTGTTAATGGAATTCCATCTCGTTGAATAAAATTCTCCAAAATGGCATAACCGGCTGCTTGTACGACGCATCCTTCAATTTGGCCAATCACTTGCTGGCAGTTGATCGCTTTTCCAACATCATCGGCACAAACCAATCGAATTATTCTTATCTGACCGGTATCCAGATCCACTTCCACTTCGGCGCTTTCAGCTACATAACCGTAAGTGAAATTTGGCCTGGAATATCCCGTCTCCGCGTCATATGGCGTCGTTGCAGGTGGCCGATATATAAAATGTGCCCTGGCCGGCCGTTCTTCATTTTTCCATTTTTCCAATGCCAGTTCGGCGGCTCCTTTTATGGCATTGCCGGCCATAAACGTCATTCTTGAAGCAGACGCGCTTCCGGAATTTCCCGAATTTTCAGTATCCGATGCAACAACTTTTACTTTTTCCGGCAAAACCCCCAGTGCATGTGCCGTCATCTGCAAAAAAGCTGTATGCGCGCCTTGGCCAACATCAGCGCCGGCGTGGTATAAAATCACCTGCTCTATTTCTTCTCTTCCATGAATTTCGACAATTGCCTCACAATTTTCAGGTGCGCCAAAAGAAAATCCGATGTTTTTATAAGCGCAGGCCAAACCAATTCCCTTGCGAATCCGGATAGATCCATCTTCAACAGGTGAATGGGTAAACTCTGGTGCAGTCCATTTGTTTTTATCCTTTTTCCAACCGCTTTCTACAGCACAGGCTTCAATGGTCTCTGAAATAGTCACCCCTTCCGGGATAGGTGTATTTACGGATAGAAGACTGCCTTCTCTTAAAGTATTTTTTAATCGGATCTCAACGGCGTCCATTCCCAGTGCCGAAGCCAGTTTATTTATCTGAGATTCTGCCGCGAATGCCGCTTGTGGGCCGCCAAAACCTCTAAAAGCACCGTTGGGGATATTGTTTGTGTAAACAACGGAAGAATGAACTTTCACGTTTTTAATATCATATGGTCCGGTACACAACAGAGTTGCGTTACCTAAAACCTTGGTTGATGTGTATGCATAGGCGCCGCCATCAGCAACAATTTCAACTTCGGCTGCGATGATGCGCCCGTCATTTTTTGCACCCCATTTGCAATTAATAAAATATGGGTGACGTTTGTGATGAGCAAACATCGATTCTTCGCGGCTCCAAATTATTTTTACCGGCCGAATAATTCCTCTTTCTTTCAGTCGTAATACCGCCAGAGCCAAAATAATTTGAACCGACATATCTTCTCGACCACCAAATGCGCCACCAATGGCCGGGTAAATAATTCTGATATTTTCTTTGGGCAAATTTAAGGCATGTGCCACTTGTTCCTGGTCTTCATGCGTCCATTGGCCTGCCACTACAATTGTGATGCGATTCTGATCATCCAAATACGAAATACCGGCTTCCGGCTGTAAAAATGCATGTTCCTGGGCAGGGGTATGATATTCACCTTCTATGATGATATCAGCCTCTTTAAAAGCACGCTCCACATCACCCTTGATTATCTGATAATGGCATATTGTATTGCTGCCCTTATCAGGGTGGATGAGAAAAGCATCCTCTTTTGATGCAATTTTTGGTCACTCAGAACTGGTAAATCCTGGTAGGTAACACTGATTAATTGACAGGCCGCCGCGGCAACATCTTCGCTTTCTGCAATTACCAGGGCTACTTGATCTCCCACAAAACGCACGCGTTCAGCAAATGCCTTATTGGAACCCGGGCCGCATAAAACCGGCTGGTCTGGCATAATTAATCCATACTCATTATTTGGAACATCTTTAGCGGTTAACACCATTATCACACCGGCCATTTTTTTCGCTTTGCTCACATCAAGCGAGGTAATCAAAGCGTGTGGGCGGTTTGAAAATAAAACTTTCATATAAAGTTGATCCGGTAAATTAAAATCCCCCGGATAAAGCGCTTTCCCGGTAACTTTACCTAAAGCATCAATCCGTTCTAATGATTGGCCTAACTGGTTATCCATGTAACCTCCATGGAAATAGATTGTTTATTTATTCGAAATTCTATTACCGTTTATATCGTTTAAAATGATGGTTTCCCTGAGGCACGTCGAGTGGTCCGTACCGAGATGGGCCAAATATTTTATAAATAATAAAATAGGCCAGGTAAAACAATACAAAAAGCACCAGAGAAATAAAAACGGTCATAAATATTCTTACATAAAGTAAGGGGTCTGACCCCGGAGCGAGGACGTCTGGCGTATAAGAAACCCATCGTCTTTTAGCATTTTCAATGATCAAAAGTTGAGTACCAGCCCAGGATACAACGGGAATGATGATCATTAATAGAAATCCGATGCCAGCCCAAACGGGATGAATCCGCCGTTTTTCTTTTTCTGCTTGTTTTTTATTATCCCAATAGTTACTATATCTGCTCATTTTATTCCCCTTTAGCGGTCTATTTCCATTAAGGTCGCAGCTTCTTCAATGGCTTTAATTATTTTGTAATACCCGGTGCAGCGGCATAAATTTCCTGTAATAGACTGTTTAACCTGTTCGTGAGAGGGGTTGGGATATTCTTCCAATAATTTTACGGCCGACATGATGAAACCTGGCGTGCAATAACCGCATTGAACAGCACCTTCCTGGATAAACGCGGCCTGAACGGGATGCAATTCTTCTTCAGATCCTACCCCTTCAATCGTCGTGATTTCGGCTCCATGCGCTCGTGGAGCGGGAACCATACAGGCCATAACAGCCTTTCCATCCAGATGAACTGTACATGCACCGCATTCGCCTTCTGCGCAGCCTTCTTTAGTCCCAATTAAACCAACATCCTCTCGCAAAAACCGAAGTAAAGTTTTTTGCTGCCCGCCCTTAACCTCATAGGTTTTTCCATTGATACTCGTCTTAATGGTCACTCCCTGATCATGTTTGCTGCTTTCGGCTAATGATTGTGATTTTTCCCGAAGGCTGCTCAGCAAAACCGGCTCATCAGGTAGATCATTAAATTGTTTAATGCTTTGATGAATGGCTCGTTTAGTGACAACTTTTAATATATTATTACGATATTCTTGAGATGAACGAATATCGCTGATTGGATTAGCGGCCAACATAACCAATTCTGCTGCTTTTTCGAAAGCTTCGTCATCGTCTATGGATTTGCCAATCAGGTGATTTGCACCCTCACTTGCCAGACAAACGATCGGCGTTACAGATCCCATAGCTATTTGCGCATCTCTGATCATATTTTCGTTTATATCAAGGATGACTGATACATTCACCACAGAGATTGCTTGAGCTCGTCGTAAAGCATATTTGATGAATGCACCACGCTGTGAATTGCTCATCGCCGGGAAATAGATGTCCACCAGCATCTCTTGTGGACTCATGACGTTTTTTCTTACGCCGGTATAAAATTGATTAATTGGAACTTCTCTTTCACCGCCTTGTTTAGAAATTAAAACAACGGTTGCGCCCAACGCCATCAAGGGTGAGATGGTATCATTTGCGGGTGAAGCTGTAATAATGTTGCCTGCAATGGTCCCACGGTTGCGGATTTGCGGTGAGCCCACCTCCCAACATGCCCGAGCCAGCGGATAAGCTCGTTCTCGGATTAATTTCGACCCGACACACTGGTTATGTGTCACCATCATACCCAGATGAATATTATCTTGATCATCAAGCGTAATACAGTTTGAATCACAGCCCAATCTGGAAACATCAATCAGTGTAGAGACGCCTTTGCGAACCCCACGCTCCAATTCAAGAATAAGGTCGGTCCCACCCGATATAATTCTGGCTTCACTGCCTTTTTCGTCTAAAATAGTTAATGCGTCTTCAAGGTTATTAACATTAAAATATTCATTCCACATCTGACACCTCCATCTATAGCATCATCATTGTTTTGGGTGTTCCGGCATGGCGAACCATACTTTTTCAGGTGTAACCGGGCTTACATCCACATTGGCTCCGATAGCATCATAAATAGCGTTGGCTACTGCCGGTGCCACACCATCCAACGGAATTTCAGCAACAGCCTTTGCGCCAAATGGATGAGTAGGTTCATAGGTTGGCACAAAAATGGTTTTTAATTCCGGCATTTCGTTTGATCTGAAAATATGGTATTTTACCAAATCCTTTTCATTGGCATTACCATTTTCATCATAAGTCATTTCTTCGCAGACGCCATAGCCTAAAGCCTGCACCATGCCGCCTTCAATTTGTCCGCTGGCAGTGACCGGGTTAATAATAACGCCGGAATCGACAGCCATTACCAGTTTATCCACTTTTACTTCACCTGTTTGCGTATCAACTGTAACTTCTGCAAATTGAGCTGCAAATGGTGGCGGAGAAGACTTTAAATAATAAGAAGCAACCGCCATAATTTGTTCTTGATCTGAGTGATGTAAAGTACTTAACGCAACTTCAGATAAACCAACCCGGTATGATTTTTTATAAACAGCCTGTTTGTTTTCCAAAATGATATCTTCAGGTGAAACTGAAAGATCTTTATATTTATCATTTAACATCGTTGCCGCCCTGATTTTAATTCTTTCGGCAACAATTTCGGCTGCCTTTACCACGGCTGTGCCGGAAATGAAGGTGGTACTGGATGCATAAGCCCCTTTATCAAAAGGTGTAAAATCGGTATCTGACGAATAAACGATCATGTCATTGGTTTCAACACCCAAAACTTCAGCGGCCATTTGTGCCAATACCGTATCAGACCCTGTTCCAAGGTCGGTTGCACCCACCAGTAGATTAAAACTGCCGTCATCATTCATTTTTATACTTGCACCACCCATATCAAGGTAAGGAATTGCTGTTCCCTGCATCACGGTAGCAATCCCGATCCCTTTACGCAGATATGGCTGGCCGGCGGATTTATGCCAGTTTTCGTTTCCGAATTTTTCGTCCCAATTTATCGCT
>JAJTBH010000279.1 GCA_021287005.1 Anaerolineae bacterium | reverse complement strand
GGTGAATTCTGGCAGCTTGCCGCAAAACTGGATGCGTGTATTGAAGAGCTTAAAAAAGCAGGCTTATTGGGTGAAAGTCTGTTTGGCAGCAATTATTCGTTGCAGTTGTTTACTCATCTGGGTGCAGGCGCATACGTCTGTGGTGAAGAAACAGCTCTGCTTGAATCGATCGAGGGAAAGATGGGCCAACCGCGTTTACGCCCGCCCTTCCCTGCCGTACATGGTTTATACGGCTGCCCGACAGTCATTAATAATGTAGAAACATTAACCAATGTGCCGCCCATCGTTCAAAACGGCGCCGACTGGTATAAGAGCATTGGCACGGAAAAAAGCGCGGGTGTTAAGATCTTCAGCCTTTCTGGGTGTGTCAATCGTCCCGGAAATTATGAACTGCCCCTTGGAACGCCTTTCCGTGAGTTGATTGAAACCTGCGGCGGCGGGATTAAGGACGGGCATAAATTAAAAGCGGTAATGACCGCCGGTGCGTCATCAACGATTGTTCCGGCTGATGAACATTTATTGGACGTTCCAATGGATTATGAATCGGTTCAACAACAATTAGGCTGCCCGTTGGGTTCAGCCTCCGTTATCATTTTGGACGATTCGGTTAATATTGGTTGGCTGGTGAGTAAAACGGTAAACTTCTTTAAGCATGAGTCTTGCGGCAAATGCACGCCCTGTCGTGAGGGCACCTTCTGGATGAATCAGATAACCAACCGAATGACTTCCGGTAAAGGCAAAACCGAAGATATTGATTTGCTGTTAAATGTCAGCCTGCAAACCGTCTCGGTTATCTCGGGCGTTCAGAAATTCCGTAACGACTTTGAGGCTCTGGTTGCCGACCCGGCAGCAGTGATGCCCGCCGGTGAGGCCCATTAAGGGCAAGGAGCACAATGCATGGCTAAAATGGTAAATTTGACCATTGATGGAAAAAAACTGACTGTCCCGGAAGGGACAATTGTTGTGGATGCTGCCAAAGAGGTGGGGGTAAATATCCCCGTATTTTGTTACCATCCCAAAATGGAACCGGTTGGCATGTGCCGGATGTGCCTGGTGGAAATTGGCCGCCCCATGGTGGATCGCGCCACGGGTGAAGTGATTAAGGAAGCGGATGGTTCACCAAAAATTTCATTTGGCCCCAAAATGGAAACATCCTGCACCACCCCCGTTTCCGAAGGCATGGTGGTAGTTACCACCAGTGAAAAAGTGACTTCGGCGCGGAAGGAAATGCTGGAGTTCATCTTAACTTCGCATCCGTTGGATTGCCCGATTTGCGACAAGGGGGGTGAATGCCCCTTACAAAACCTGACCATGTCCTTCGGGTCCAGTGAGAGTCGCTATATTTTTAACGAGAAAAAACATGCCAAAAAACACGTGCCCCTGGGCGAGCTGATTTTCCTGGATCGTGAGCGCTGCATTCAATGCGGCCGGTGTGTACGTTTCCAGAGTGAAATTGCAGGTGAACCGGTGATCGGTTTTTCGCAACGCGGTCGCTCTTTGGAGATCGTTACGCACAGCGATCCCGGTTTCGACTCGATTTTTTCGGGAAATACGACTGACATTTGCCCGGTGGGCGCCTTAACCACGGCTGATTTTCGCTTTGGCGCACGTCCCTGGGAAATGAAATATACGGCTTCAATTTGTAATCACTGCCCGGTCGGTTGTAACATTGTTTATAATGTGCGCCGTGAAGCCGCCAGCGGCGGCAACATGGTGATTAAACGTGTCATGCCGCGCCAGAATGAATGGGTTAACGAAATCTGGATGTGCGACAAAGGCCGCCTTGGGTATCACTATGCCGAGAGCGAGCAGCGCCTGAGAAAACCTCTGGTGCGCAAAGAAGGACAACTGGTTGAAACCAGTTGGGATGAGGCTTTTGAAGCCGTTGGCCGTGGATTAAGTTTAAGCCGCAAGATGGCGATTTTGGCAGGTGGACGATTATCGAACGAAGACCTGTTTAATCTTAACCGCCTGGGAACCGATCGTAAGGCCGATTTGCTGCTGCACAGTTACATGGCGGGCGGCGACCTGACTGCTCAGGTGGGATTGGGCAAAGGCTCTAATCTGGGTGACCTGGGTAAAGGGTCATGCATCCTGGTGGTGGCTTCAGATTTACATGAAGAAGCGCCAATCTGGTGGCTGCGGGTTAAACAGGCGGTTAAACGCGGTGCACAGTTAATTGTCATTTCGCCGGTTAAAACGGCGATGGACCGGTTTGCCCAGTTTGTCGTCCATTGTGAATTCGGCCAGGAAGCCGAAACGGTTAAATCTTTCCTGCCGGTTAATGCAAATAACCTGCCCGAAAAAGTGCAGGCGGCCGCGGATGCTTTTGGCAAGGCTGAAAATGCAATTATCTTTTATGGCAGCCAGACTTTAGGGCTGGATGCATCGGCCGTTTTGGCCAATGCCTGCGCCCGATTATTAATCACCACCGATCACGTTGGCAGAGCCAATAATGGCCTGGTGGGTGTATGGCATGCGGCTAATTTACAGGGCGCCTGGGATATGGGCTTCAGACCGGCAAATAACCTGGTCAGCCGTTTGAATCAGGCAGATGCCCTGATTGTTGCCGGAGCAGACCCGGCCAGTGATGGCGGCCCGGAAATTATTGACGCTCTTAAAAGACCGGAATTATTTGTGGTCGTTCAAGAACTGTTCCTGAGCGAAACCGCGCGACTGGCCGACGTTGTACTGCCCGTGTTGGCTCCTACCGAACGCGAAGGCTCCTTCACTTCGGGTGAGCGCCGTGTTCAACGTTATTATCCCGTTAATACGCCGGTTGATCTGCTGGCCGATTTTGCCGTTACAGCGCGCATGGCTCGGAGCCTGGGCCTGGTATTGGAAGATCGTTCAGCGGCCCTGGTGATGCAACAAATCGGAACGCAGGTGGAAGGTTACGACAAACTGTCTTATACGCGCCTGTCTGAGTTTGTGAAACAGACGCCGGATGTTAACCGGCATGACCTGTATTATGGCGGCACCACTTATGAAAACCGGCAAGGTGTGGGTGTTCAGTTGGATATTGATGCCGTACATGGCCGGTTAATGAAGCTGGAAGATATTCCTGCGGTTGGGTTGCCCACAGCGGAAAAAGAACAGATTTTACTGCTGCCGGTAAACAAACTGTATGATCAGGGTGCATTGTTAACCAAAACCAACCTGCTGGATCAACGAAAAACGGCATTGTTTGTTCGATTAAATTCGGCAACCGCCGCCACCCTGGGAATTCAACAGGGTAAAACCTGCCTGGTTTTGGACGGGCAGGCCTATTCGTTTGATGTTGCCATTGACGATACTTTGCCCGCCGGTGTGGGTCTTGTTCCACGCAGCGCCGGCGCCCCACTGACAAACCCGGTGCTTGCCGCCCCGGAACCGGTCAGGTAAGTGTGAGTCTGAAACTCATCGAGTATCGGAAAGAGTGAACGATGGTTAAAAAACAACTATCCGGAATGTTTATCGGAATGCCCTGGTATGGGTGCCGTTTAATCTGAACCTAAAGAGGGATGATTATCTATGGATATTGCCTTGTTAATCGAGTGGATCATAAAAGCGGTGGTTATTCTGGCAGTCATGACCGCCGGCTTTGCCTATGTTACCTGGTTGGAGCGCAAGGAACTGGCCAGAATTCAGGCACGTATTGGTCCAAACCGGGCCGGTTTTGCAGGCCTGTTGTTGCCGGTCGCAGATGGTATTAAATTGATTTTTAAAGAAGAATTAATCCCGGTAAATGCCGACAAATTGATGTTTGTTCTGGCACCTGTTATTACCGTGATCCCTTCACTTATTGTTACGGCTGTTATTCCGTGGGGGCGTACCGTGGAGCTTTTTGGCCGCTCGGTACACCTGGTTTTAGCGGATATTAACGTAGCCATTCTGTATATTTTGTCGGTCACCTCAATTTCAGTTTACGGAATCACACTGGCGGGTTGGTCATCAAATAATAAATATGCCACTCTGGGCGGTTTGCGCGCTACGGCGCAAATGATCAGTTATGAAATTGCCCTGGGTTTCGCCATGCTTGGGCCGGTGATGATGGCCGGTTCCATGAGCATGGTAGGCATTGTGGAAGCGCAAAAAAACCTGTGGTTTGCCATACCGCAGTTTATCGCTTTCATTATCTATATTATTGCCAGCCTGGCGGAAGTGAACCGCTCTCCCTTTGATATGCCTGAAGCTGAACAGGAATTAACAGCCGGGTATATCACCGAATATTCGGGAATGAAATTTGCCCTCTTTTTCATGGCCGAATATATTAAAGTTATCGCCATTTCCATGATCGGCGCCTCGCTCTTTTTGGGCGGTTATCTGGGCCCCTTTGTGGATCAGTTTCCTGGCCTGGGCGTGCTTTATTTCTGGGCGAAAACCGTATTATGGATCATGTTCATTATCTGGGTGCGTGCAACTTTGCCGCGTGTGCGTTACGATCGGTTGATGGCAATGGGCTGGAAAGTTTTATTCCCGCTGGCATTGCTTAACGTGTTGGTGACCGCAGTAATATCCTTGTTGAAGTAGGAGGTTCACCTGATGATTCAGCGATTTATAGAAGGTGTAGCAGCGATCTTAAAAGGGTTTGGGATAACCTTCTGGGAAGGGTTTCAAAAACCGGTCACCATTCAATATCCCGAAGAAAAACGAGAAGTGCGACCACGCTTTAAAGGCCGTCATGTTCTTAAACGTTATGAAAATGGCCTGGAAAAATGTATTGGCTGCGCTTTATGTGCGGCGGCCTGTCCATCCGATGCCATTTTTGTCGAAGCAGCAGCCAACACGGATGATAAACGTTTCTCACCGGGTGAGCGTTATGCCAGTGTTTATGAAATAAACCTGATGCGCTGCATTTATTGCGGTTTTTGTGAAGACGCCTGCCCAACGGAAGCGATTGTGTTGGGGCATGAATATGCGCTGGCGTATACCGATCGTGCATCGGCGATTATTACCAAAAAGATGCTGCTTGAACCGGTTCCACCCGCTGGGCAAGATACTCCGCAGGTTACCGAACCCGGTAAATTTACACGTGCAGTACCTGAAATGAAAGATCCACAGTAAGGGAGTGTGAGAATGGATGTGCTGTCACAGTTTGGTTATGGCCTGTTGGCGCTTGTGATTGTATTGTCTGCTCTGGGCATGGTATTAAATCGGAATGCCGTCCATTCGGCGGTATTACTGGCATTCAATTTTGTTAATGTGGCAGTATTATATCTGCTCTTGGGTGCACCGTTTATTGCCATGGTCCAGGTCACGGTGTATGCGGGCTCAATTATGGTTCTGTTTATGTTTGTCATTATGCTGTTGGGCGCTGAAAAATTATCGATAAACGAACCGATTAAAGGTCAGCGTATTCTGGCGATTCTTCTCG
>JAJTBH010000278.1 GCA_021287005.1 Anaerolineae bacterium | reverse complement strand
GAAAGCACCGTTCATTATCTGGGGATATGCGCAGGCCGGACAAAGTTATTGTTCCGTGGTTGGGGATAATTTATCTGGCGGACGGATTGCAGCGGAATATCTTATTCGCAATGGCCGAAAGAAGATCGCATTCATCGGCGGCCCAAGCGTTGAATTAGAGGCTCAAAAACGTTATGAAGGGTATGAAAGTGCGTTAATAGCTGCCGGGATAGAAATCAGACCCGAACTGGTGACGTTTGGTGAATTCTCAAGTGTTTCGGGTGAAGAAAGAATGAAAAAGCTGCTTGAGGTTGAACCCAATTTGGACGCCGTTTTTGCCAGCAGTGATTTAATGGGGATGGCTGCTATTAATATATTAAAACAGAATGGCCGAAGCGTACCTGGTGATGTTGCCGTGATAGGATATGATAATCTCTCAGTGGGCAATTACAGCAGCCCGAAGTTAACGACGGTGAGTCAGAATATTCCCATGCTGGGAAGACTTTTGGCGAAGAACCTGATGGAATACTTACAATCAGGTGTTGTGTCAAATGTTGTTGTGCCGGCCGAACTGGTTATTCGGGAGTCGGCTTAATGTCTCTTTTTTTATTTTTTATTGCAACCGGTTGCAATAACAGAAAAAATGATCAAAATATATTGGAGGATAAAATGAACTACCATGATTTGTTTTTGTTTGAACGTTCGATTGATAATAACGAACAATACGAAATTGAAGCAGAACGTCTTAGTAAAACCATAAACCGTGAATGGTTTTTTACACCGGCACTGGATTGGTTGAAAGAGCGGTTAGCGGAGATGACCGAAGCTAAACATGCGCAGGTTAAACTGGTGTCAAACCATCCAAATCGAAAAATGATAACGGCGTGTCCGATTATTGTTTCACCGATGCGTGATGAAAAATGTTAATCGTAAATAAATTAAAAAAAAGCGGTATTATGGCTCAACGTCATAATACCGCTTTTTTTTATAGTTAAGATTAAGCGAATAATAGATGAATAGCATGCGCCACACCGTCGTCTTCGACGGAAAGGGATATAAAATCTGCATGCTGTTTGACGTCTTCATCAGCGTGTCCCATGACTACCGCATAACCACTGCGTTGAAGAATAGCGATATCATTGGCACTGTCGCCAAAAGTGATCGTTTCATCTTCTTTTACACCCAACAGCTTACATAACTTTACCAATCCCATTCCTTTATCCACGCCATGTTTGGTTATTTCGATATCTCTGCCATTTGTGGAGAGAGCTTCAAGGTTGGGGCTGGTTTTAATCTGACTCAATAATTTTTGGCAATCTTCAGCATCAGAAAAATAGGCACTGATTTTCCCAAAGGGGATATGGAAAAACTTGATATTTAAATAAGGAGAAATTTCCAAACGAGCCCAATCAAAAAAATCAACATCCTCTTTTTTTGATTTATTTTTAGGAAAAAAACGTTGCATGGATAAAAAGTCTTTGACAGATACGATCACTTTATCACGGGTAAAAATGTGACTCACTTCGGCTTTTACCGCGAATAACTTTACCAGCTCGAGGGAAAACTCAAAATCAAAAGCCGAATAAAAAATATCTTTATTTTGTTTTAAATCGAGGATGTAAGAACCGTTTGCAGTAATGGCATATCTGAAAAAAGGCAAATTCCGCACTTCACGGGGAATCATTCGATGATGACGACCCGTTGAAATAACCATTTCAACGCCGCTGTGGTGTAAGGCCCAAAGCGCATTGAGATTTTTTGGGGATAATTTTCCGTGGTTTAAAATTGTACCGTCCAGATCAAAGGCAGCCAGCTTACATCTGGTTTTATCAAAGGGTTTATTCTTCAACAATCTTGTTATCTCCGAAGCCTGATTCTACCAGATCCACAAGTGAGTCAACAGCTTTTTTTTCATCACAGCCATCTGCGGATATCTCAATGCTTGTTCCGGATAAAATTCCGGCTGCCAAAATTTTCATGATGGATTTTAAATTAATAAGCTCTGCGTTTTTATCATCCAGGTTTCGCATCTTAATCTCAGATTCGAACCCTTTGGCTTTTAATACAAGGTCTGAAGCCGGTCTGGCATGCAAACCGGTTTTATTGATTACTTTCGTCTGTCTGCTGTACATTAAGAAAAACTCCTCTAAATAACTTCCCCATTCGAGCTGATACACCGTTGATACCAGTAAAATGAGTCTTTGCGGTAACGATTTAAGCTGCCGTTGCCCTGATTATCCCGGTCGACATAAATAAAACCATAACGTTTATTCATCTCGCCTGTTCCGGCACTGACCAGATCGATGCAGCCCCAGGGGGTGTAACCGATTAATTCCACGCCATCTTCCACCACGGATTGTTTAATCACCTGTATGTGACGGCGCAGATAATCAATCCGGTAATGGTCATGAATTGTTCCGTCTGCCTGTAAATGATCCACGGCTCCCAATCCGTTTTCCACTATGAAGAGTGGAATAGAATAGCGGTCATAAAGATTATTGAGAGCAATTCTAAGGCCAATTGGATCAACTGACCAGCCCCAATCACTTTCTTTCAGAAATGGGTTTTTTACGGCATTTAACATGTTTCCACCCGTAAAAGCTGCTTCTGGGCGGGTGGTGGCTACGTTGCTATTGTAATAACTGAATCCGATAAAATCCACCTTTCCTTGAAGAAGTTCATGATCGTCGTCAGGTTCGGTGATTAAAGATACACCTTTGGATTGCAGGAAATTTAACGCTTTTTGTGAATAAACGCCCCGAACCTGTACATCCGAAAAATAATAATGCGAATCGATTGATTGCATGGCAGCCAATTGATCTTCCGGTTTGCAGGTTTCGGCGTAAAAAGTTGGATACAACATCATCATTCCAATTTTAAAATCTGGATTAATATCATGTCCAAGTTTTACGGCACGAGCACTGGCTAAAAATTGGTGGTGCGCAGCCTGGTAAACAACCTGATTAAAATCTTCTTGCGGTTCAATTTTTAGACCTGCTGACATAACCGGGTTGAGTGTAATAACGTTAATTTCATTAAACGTCATCCAATATTTTACTTTTTGTGTGTACCTTGTAAAAATCGTTTCACAATAACGCAGGTAAAAATCGATTAATTTTCGATTTTTCCACGATCCATATTTTTTCCATAAAACAAAAGGTGTTTCATAATGTGAAATGGTTATAACGGGTTCGATGGAATATTTGATTAATTCATCAAATAAACGGTCGTAAAAATCCAATCCTTTTAGGTTGGGGCCATTTTCACCATCCGGAAAAATACGGGACCAGTTGATCGAGGTTCTAAAACATTTAAATCCCATTTCGGCAAAAAGCGCAATATCTTCCTTGTACCGATGATAAAAATCGATGGCGTTGTGACTGGGATAAAATTTTTCGGGAAGGATACCGTTTGTATATTCGCGGGCTTTCCCGGGTGCGCCGGCGGTTAATACATCCGCTGTAGATAATCCCTTGCCATCAAGGTTAAAACCGCCTTCACATTGATTGGCAGCCACTGCACCACCCCATAAAAAATTTTCGGGAAATGAATTCATGTTTATCCTAAATATGTGATGCCACGGTGTAACCTTCAAAAACGGCTTCCATGATTTTTCGCGGTGAATTGCAGTCGCCTATTTCGAAGGTATCGGGAACGATATTGTAAAAACTTTCAGAGACCTGTTTATTGGCGGATACGCCGGTGGATATAATGACGGTATCTGCCGGGATATAACTTTCCTGTCCATTTTTATTTTTTATAACGATGCCGTCCCGGGTGATTTCAGTACACAGGGTTTCCGTCAGACGGTGCAAATTGGAGAGAGCATCCATTTTTTGCCGTAACGCAATTTTGTAAAGCAAATTTCCTTGTGATGCCAGTTCGGGGGTGATTTCGACGATGCTGACATCTTTGCCGTGTAACTCGGCCAATTCCAAACCGATTTCCGCGCCAATCGTTCCGCCGCCGACAATGGCTACTTTTTGACCTATGGCGTCTTCGTTATCCATTGCTTCATAAAAACCGAGCACATTTTTATTGTTAATACCCTGGATGGGCGGAAGAATGGGAGCCGAACCGACTGCAACAAAAATAACATCAGGTTCGAGGCTTTTTACCATTTCGGGTGTGGCATCACAATTAAGTCGAACCTCCACGGCCGATTTATTAAGTTGCCTGATCAAATAATCAAGGTAGATTTTTATATCTTCCTTATAAAATTCTTTGGCTGCGTAAAAAAGTGCACCGCCCAGCCAGTCATTTTTCTCAAGCAATGTTACCTTGTGTCCACGGCTGGAGGCAGTGATCGCGGCCATCATACCGGCGGGGCCACCGCCAATGACGATTATATTTTTGGCTTTTTTAGTTGGAACGAGTTCTTTGGCTATAAATGATTCGTTCCAATAGCGCGGGTTTACTGAACAACCCACGTTTCTCCGGTTGGTAGCGATGTGATAACACTGCACACATCTGATACATGGAACGATGTCATCACTTTGACCGTTGAGGGCTTTGTTGGGCCAATCGGGGTCGGCTATAAAACTCCTGCCAAAAGCAACCAGATCAACAGTTCCTGAGGCTAATAATTTTTCAGCTTCTTCCGGATTCATAACCGCGCCGACCACCGAAACGGGAATTTTTACATTTTGTTTTACCACTCTGGCATAATCGGCATTGACCATATGGCCTTTAAAATTGGTTGTGACCATATGCACATTGCCTTCGTGGTTAATATCGAGACCGGCCGAAATTTGAACGGTATCGATCAGGGGTTCGACCAACTTAATAAATCTTAAAGTATCTTCGAATTCAATCGATCCTTCTACCCATTCCACGGCGCTAATGCGCATATCCACTGGGTAGTTTTTTCCCACCGCCTGGCGCACTTTTTCCAGTATTAATTTTGGAAATTTAGAACGGTTTTCAAAGCTGCCGCCAAATTCATCGCTTCGTTTGTTAAACAGGGGAGATAAAAATTGGGGAGCAAGCCAACCATGCCCAAAGTGGATAAAGACCATATCAAAGCCCAGGTCGCGTGCATCTTTGGCTGCCTGTCCGAACAGGTCGGCGGTATGTTCCATCATTTCTGGAGTCATCGCCTTAACCTCGACTCCATCTTCACGAATAAAACCCACCGGCCCCATCGCATAATCTTTTACACGCGCATATTGGCCGGCATGAAAAATCTCTAGCGAGGCTTTGGCTCCAAATTGATGACATTTTCGAATTCTGGATTGTGCCTCTCCGACTGAATATTTATGGAAAATATAAGGTTCGTCCGGAGATGCAAAACTGGAGCGGCCGGGTTCTACAATGGTATGTGAACAAATCACGATTCCGGCACCACCGAGAGCTGTTTCTTCAAAAAAATCACCGAT
>JAJTBH010000277.1 GCA_021287005.1 Anaerolineae bacterium | reverse complement strand
AAAATGACAAAGATACGTTCGAAATAACGCGGATCAATGCCAATGCCGTTGTCTTTGACCGCAAAAATCCATTCATCGTTTTCCTGGCTGGCCGATATAAAAATTCTGGGCGGTAAATCGGTGTGAAATTTAATCGCGTTACCGATCAGGTTTTGGAACAACTGCACCATCTGGTTTTCGTCCACCGGCAAGGTGGGTAATGGCCCCAGGTTAACCTCCGCGTTGTTTTCATGAATTGTCACACGCAGGTTGGACATTGCTTTTTGCACAATGTTCTCAAATGAAGTGACCCGGAAGGGTTTGGCGCGGGTGGTGACGCGTGAATACGAGAGCATATCATCAATCAGGTTTTGCATATAACTGGCGCCTTCCACGGCAAAACCGATATATTGATCGGCGCGTTCATCCAACTGGCCTTTATAACGTTCGGACAACAACTGTGTAAAACTGGCCACCATACGCAGCGGCTCTTGCAAGTCGTGCGAGGCTACATAAGCAAACTGTTCCAGTTCGGCATTGGAACGCGCCAGTTCGCGGGCTTGCTGAGCCAGAGCTTCTTCGGCCAGTTTACGTTCGGTGATATCAAACCCCATCATTGCCAGGCCGCTGACCCGCCCGTCGCCGTCAAACACCGGGTAAACCAGATTGTCAATAATGCGCGCGCCGCGTTCGTCGGTGAAACGCGCCGGCACGCCGGAGCGCAAAACCTGCAAGGTGTGGTTATGCATGGCGCTGGAGGTTTTTTTGTCCAGCAGTTCGTAAATATTCCGCCCCGGCAAATCATCCACGGGCACCTCAAGGCGTTGGGCAAAAGTGGAATTGGCGCTTAAGATGCTGCCTTCAGGGTCAATTAAAAAGGCCGATTCGGGAATGGCATCCATAAAGGCGCGCAGAGCGCCCTCAGCTTGTTGCAGGGCTTTGGTTCGTTCTTTAATACGCTGTTCCAATTCGGCAGTGGTGGGCTGGTTTGAAGCGTTTACCCATAAACCGGATGAGGATGTGTTGGGCTGCGAAGAAAGAATGTTTTTAATATCACTCAGCGGTGAAGGCGCCGGAGTGATATCCTGCGCCAGACCCAGAATTAAATAATCAGCCTGTTCCGGCTGCGTGAAACGCGTTTCACGGCAGGCCAGCCAACGCCAGGAGCCGTCGCGGTGACGCATGCGATATTGAAAAACCTGAAAATTTTCCTCGGGGTGTGTCTCCAGACGGCTGCGGTTGAGCGAAATAAATTGTAAATCATCGGGATGAAAAAGCAGGCGGGTTTCATCCGCATTTAACGAGGTTATAACTTCAGGCGCGTAATCCAAAATTTCCATCACCTGTGGGTTAAGATAAAAAAAACGGTATGATTTGAGATCAAAAAGATAGACCATGCCTTGATATATCTGCGCCAGGTTTTGCATATCCGGGTCGGGTGAATACATGTTTGTTATTCCTGGCCTATATAAAAATGTTTGATTAAAAAAACGCTCTGAGAAATAAACATATACTGATAAATCTCATCTCATGATTAAGATAATCATATTGTAACGAGTTTTGGGAAATAACGTATTTAACTGACGTTAATTTCATTTGGAAAGTTAAAAATTTGAATTTTAAGATTACCAAAATATAAATATCTCAATAAATACCTAAAAAGTAGTAATAAAAAATCACAATTAAGAGCGTAGGATACCCAAATCGACTATGGTACCCTCTACCTAAAGGCTTGTATAAACAAGAGCTGACATGATTGAATTTAAAACCTGATGATGGGTGAATTTTTCCTACAGACGGTGACTCGCGTTTTAGTGAAAGGATATTATTTTTATGTTTAAATCCTTAAGAATCAAAATGATCGTCTGGATTATAGTACCCATTTTTCTGGTACTGGCCGTTTCAACCCTGGTAACGATGATTTTCAGTGTTAATTCCGGGCGAGATATGGTGAATGCCCGCATGCAGGAGACTGCCCGTGGATATGCCAACCGGTACGACAACCAGATTGGAAGCGATTTGATGGTGGCCCGGTTATTGGCTGAAGTGTTGGAGGGTTACTCCAGTAATGACCGGCAGGAAGTTCTGGATATGCTGCATCACCTGCTTTTGCGCCACCCGGAAGGGCTGGGGTTTGATGTGGGTTATGAACCCAATGCTTTTGACGGCCGCGACAGCGACTTTGCCAATAGTCCCGGTCACGATTCCTCAGGTCGTTTTGTACCCTACTGGAATATATTAACCGGCAAACCCACACTCGACCCCATGGTCGATTATGACACCTCGGATTATTACCTTATTCCCAAAAACACCAAAAAAGCGGTGGTGATTGAACCCTTTTTATACGAGGGTGTTTTATTGACCAGTTTTATGGCGCCCATTTTGAATGAAGACGGCTCGTTTAGAGGCGTGGCCGGGATGGATGTTTCGCTGCAATCGTTGGATGAACAGGTCAGCCAGGTTAAGATTTTGCAAAGCGGTTATGCTTTTTTGGTCAGCAACAGCGGCATTTTTGTCTCCTATCCCGATAAAAAAGCCATCGGCAGCCTGACCCTGAACCAACTGGCAGAACAAAATGCCGACCCCAAACTGGTCGATCTGGCAGCCGCCGTGGCTGCCGGTAAAGAAGGCAGCATCGAAACGTTTGATCCCGTTTCCAAAAAACCGGTAGCCATGTTTTACGCCCCGGTTAAAACGGCCAACTGGAGTCTGGTGGTAGTCGCCCCTCTGGATGAAATGTTGGGCAGCGTGAATGATTTGCGCAATATTCTGTTAATTATCGGTATCCTGGCCGTGATTCTGCTGGCTGTAATTGTGACTTTAATTGCCTCCGGAATTGTTAAACCGGTCGTTGCACTCAAAACAGCCGTTGCCCGCCTGGCAGAAGGTGATTTAAATGTTTCGGTTGATATCGGTTCAAAAGACGAACTGGGGCAGATGGGCGAAGCGTTTAATTGGATGCTGGTTTCATGGCAGGAGATGGCGCAGAATATGGCACGCATTGCCGACGGCGATCTGACGGTTTCCATTCAGGCCAAGTCGGAAGTGGATGTCATGGGCAATGCATTCCGGCGTATGGTTCAAAACCTGCGCCGTGCCATTCAACTGCTGGCCGAGAGCGCCAACAGCGTGGATGCCGCCTCTGAAAACCTGGTTAAAACGGCACAACAGGCGGGTTATGCCACCGGTCAGATCAGCACGACCATCCTGCAGATTGCCGGCGGTATCAATCAGGAAGCCGAATCCGTCAGTAAAACAGCCGCCTCGGTCGAACAGATGTCGCGCGCGATAAATGGCGTGGCCAAAGGCGCGCAGGAACAGGCCGCCGCGGTGGGACGCGCCTCAACGGCCACCCTGGAAATTAATACAACGGTAGACATGGTGACCCGTGACGCGAATAACAGTTCCGGACAGGCCGAAAAAGCCGCCGAAATTGCCCGCTTGGGCGTGCAAAGCGCCCAGGAAACCCTCGGTGATATGCATTCAATTAAGACCAGGGTGGGGCTTTCCGCGCTGAAAGTGGAAGAAATGGGCAAACGCTCTCAGCAGATTGGATTGATCGTCGAAACCATTGACGATATTGCCACTCAGACCAACCTGCTGGCCTTAAACGCCGCCATTGAGGCGGCGCGCGCCGGTGAACACGGTAAGGGTTTTGCCGTGGTAGCCGATGAGGTGCGTAAACTGGCCGAACGTTCTTCAACGGCCACGCGTGAAATCGGCAGTTTGATTCAGGGCATTCAACAGACCGTGGCTGAAGCGGTAACAGCCATGAACGAAGGCAGCAGCGAGGTGGAACGCGGCGCCCAACGCGCCGGCCAATCGGGGCAAGCGCTGCAAAATATCTTAACCGCGATTGAAAGCGTCAACGTTCAGGTTAGACAAATTGCCGGGGCGGCGTTGAAGATGCGCGAAGCCTCGGGCAACCTGGTGGAAGCCATGGATAGCGTTTCAGCCGTGGTGGAGGAAAATACGGCTGCCACTGAACAGATTTCGGCCAGTTCCGACGAGTTGTCGGCTGCCATTGAAAATGTCGCCAGCGTGTCGGAAGAAAACAGCGCCGCTGCGGAGCAAGTCAGCGCTTCCGCATCTGAAATGAACAACCAGGTGGAAGCGGTGAATGCCTCGGCGCAGGCTCTGGCCTCGATGGCGGTGGAGCTTCGCCAGGTGGTGAACCAGTTCAGGTTATAAAACAAACACAAAAAACAAACCCCGGCTTTTGTGGAAGTCGGGGTTTGTTTTTACTGCGGGAAAATGCGCTCCAGAGCAGCGGGGGCATATTTTTCGACCATTTCATTGGTCAAAGAATTGGTTTTGCAGATTTCCGCATACAAATCAACGCTTTTTCGGCGAATACGCGCCTGGGTCTCCGTGTTTAAACCCCACAAACCAAAACGCTGTGTCCAACCGCGCTCCCACTCAAAGTTGTCCACCAGGGACCAGTGGAAATAACCCTTGATTGGCCAGTTAAAATTGATGGCGCGCCAGACCTGGTGAATATGTTCGGCCGTATATTCAGGACGCAGGCTGTCGTCGGGATCTTCAACCCCATTTTCGGTAACCATGATGGGCAGTTTAAACTGGTTGGCCCATTTTAAGGCGGCAAACATCCCTTCGGGTACACTGGCAAGAAAACCGGTGGAACTGAGGCGCGCACCGGGCGGAAAATACCGTTTGTGAAAGAAGTTGTTTGAATCAAAGGCAAATTCCACCAGGTCGCGCGTATAATAATTGACGCCGATAAAATCCTGGGTACCTTTAACTTCGGGAACTTCAATATTTTTTCCGATAAAAGAGAATTTTCCTGTAGCAACCGCCTGAGCGAAACTGCCGTTAAAGGCCTGCCCGACCCGCCCGGCCACCAACGCATCCAGCGGATTCCATTCGCGCGCGGGCACAAAAGAACGAAAATGCGTACAGGTGCCGACCTGCGCTTCGGGTTGAATCTCGTGAATAACACGGTAGGCGGCGGCGTGTCCGCGCAGCAGGTTAAGCAATACGTTATAAGCGGCGTTTGAGTCGTGTTTTCCGGGCGGAAATTCGCCGGTCATATAACCGCTGTAGGTGTAAACATTGGGCTCGTTAATCACCGTCCACAAATTGACATATTCCTTAACCGCTTCCGCCACCTTGCGCACAAAAGCCGCAAACAAGGCCGGCGTTTCAGCATTTTCCCAGGCGCCTTTTTCGGTCAGCCAGAGTGGGTCACTGAAATGATGCAGTGTTAACATGGGGGTCAGTTTGCGTTCATGTAAACCGCGCAAAATGGCACGGTAATGATCCAGCGCCTCTTCATCCCAACGGTCAGGCGCGGGCTGAATGCGGCTCCATTCAATCGAAAAACGATGTGCGTTTTGGCCGCATTCCGCGGCGCGGTCCAGGACTTCCTTCCAGCGACCAC
>JAJTBH010000276.1 GCA_021287005.1 Anaerolineae bacterium | reverse complement strand
GTTTTATCTCTTTACCATATTGCTGGCTCTGCTTTCCATCGCCATCTTCCAGTTTCTCACATATTTAATGGGTATAGCCGGCGATTTCATCGGCGTCATATTATTGATGATGCAGTTGACCTCCAGCGGCGGCAGTTATCCTAAAGAGACACTGCCGCAGTTTTTCATTATGATCAGTCCCTATTTACCCATGACCTATGCGGTCAGTGCTTTTAGAGATATCATATCGGGAAATCAAATTAACGTCGGCGGCGTGTTTTATGGTTTCACACTGGCGATCTGTGTTCTGCTGCTGCTGACCGTCACCCTTAAGTGGCTTCTTTGCGGCGGGTTAAACAATCTGAAACTGGTCTTACCCCAAAAAGCTGCACTCGACGAACGCAACAATTCTGAAGATGATGAAAACAATCCATACCCGCAGCGCCGGCTAAGACGGCTAAACCGCGCCAGCATTGGCAGGTTAAAATTAAACCGTGGATTCGAAAGCCTGGCTTTTAAACATGCCGGCCATTTAAAAACAATTCGAACGGACGGCCTTGAAAAAATCAGCAGCCATAGAATGAAATTACGCTCACAACTGCAAAACAAGGCAGAGACCTGGAAACAAACTTTTAACAGGAGAGAATAATGGAAAAACGAGACACAAAACTGGCCATTATTAACGCCGCCGTGGAAATTTTTGCGCGCAAAGGCTTTGAGAGAACCACTGTAGATGAGGTAGCCGCCCAGGCCAAACTTGCCAAGGGCACCATCTTCTACAACTTCAAAAGCAAGGATGATATCTTTTTTGCGATCATCGAGGAAGGCACACGCAAATTTTCCGAGCTGGTCAGTCACCGCATCTCAAACGGCCGGGCAATTGACCGGCTGGAGCAGGCCTACGACGCCGCTTTTGAGTTTTTCCAGAAACATAATGATTTTTGCACCATTCTGGTGAGCGAGTTATGGCGGGTGCGTACCCGCTGGAATTATGAACCCCACCTGCTGGATGCTTATAAACAACACCTGGAAGAAATTTTTCTTGAAGGTCAGCAAAACGGTGAATTCCGCCGCGATATTGATTCAAAAGATATCGGTTTACTGGTGTTTTTTATCGCCGCCGTTAACAGTTTGAGCAAAACATTAAGCGATGATAACGACCCGGAGAAAAAGCTCTTTAAACACGCCAAGCTGATTTTCTTAAAAGGCATTATGGCCGACTGATTACCTTGTTTTTTAAACCGTCTCACAACAACCGCTGTGAGACGGTTTTTTTATCCGGTTTTCGATTTAGAGCAAAGCTGTCTTGTTTTTGGCCGCCAGTCTCTTTTATTTTTGTTGAGTGGATTTATAATTTAACCAACGTTATATAAAATTCATGGGTGGAAACAGGATAAAATTCAAAGGATATAAAATGAAGAACGCATACAACGGATTTAATGGAGACAACCTATGCGCTTTAACTTAATTCTGGTGGGATTAACCCTCTTTCAATTACTGGCGGCGCCCCTGGCGGCAGAAGCGCCAATTACGGCCGCCAATGATCAGGCATCCTTAAACTTTCCGGAAAACATCACCTTTAGCGTGGATCTGGAAAGCAGCGCCGAAATCAACGATATCGTCCTGGAATACGGGGTCGACCAACTGACCTGCGGTACACTGGTAAGCAAATCCTTCCCCGATTTTGAACCGGGCCGGCAGGTGCACGTGGAATGGTCCTGGCCCATGAAACAATCGGGCTCGCTGCCCACCGGCGCAAAAATCTGGTGGCGCTGGCAAGTGAAGGACGCCAACGGCAACCAGCTTACCACCGAACGGCAGAGCATACCCTGGATTGACAACAAACACGATTGGAAAACGCTCACCCAGGGCAACATTAACCTGCACTGGTATTCGGGCGGCCAAACCTTTGGGCAGGAACTGTTGACTACGGCAGTAAACTCGCTGGGCTGGCTGGATAATAACGTGGGCCTTAAACCGGATGGAGCAATCGACCTGTATATTTATGCCAATTCCAAGGATTTAAGCGACACCATTTATTTTCAACCCGATTGGACCGGCGGCCTGGCTTACCCGCATAACAACATCATCTTGATCGGCATTTCGCCGGACGTGATGGAATGGGGCCGTCACGCCGTGACGCACGAGCTGACTCACGTGCTGGTCGGGCATTATACATTCACCTGCCTGGGCGACGTGCCCACCTGGCTGGATGAAGGCCTGGCTAAGTTTTCCGAAGGCGATTGGGATAAGGACTCACAAAAACAACTGCAAGAGGCCGTTGCAGACAACAGCCTCATTTCGGTACGTTCCTTGAGCAGCAGTTTTCCCGAAGACGCGGCCAAAGCCAACCTGGCTTACACCCAATCGCAAAGCATTGTCACCTTCCTGATTAATACCTATAAACAGGATAAGATGATGGCGCTTTTAAGCGCCCTGCGCGACGGCACGGCCATTGATCCGGCCCTGCAAACAGTTTACGGTTTCGACCAGGATGGTCTGGAAGACGCCTGGCGCACCAGCATGAAGGCCCAACCACGTATGGCGGTTGAAAGCACAGCCCTGCCCACCGAAATTCCCACACCCGTGCCGACCATCAAACCCATGGCCGGGATTCCGGTCGTTGGCACATCCGTACCCACGTTTTTACCGCCCACGCCTCAACCCTTTGACGGCAACCTGGCCGTTGAAGCTACTCCCACCCCCGGAACGGGCTGGTTAAACCCGGTGTTATTTACCATAATCGGCCTGGGCGTCTGCGTTCTGGCCCTGGGTCTGCTTGTAGTTTTAATTGTGATTATCGTTCTGGTTGTTCGCCATCAAAAGAAAAAGAGGGAAACCTTATGAGCCCGCTTTTCGCCTTTTTATCACACATTCTTGTCATCGGCAGCCTGATTCTAAGCGCATTTCCGGCGCCGGCCGCCACAATGCCCGACTTGCAGGTCAATGTTTTGTCGCGCATCACCCGCGATCAAGTTTTAATGCTGGAAGGTTGGGAAAGCACCAACCCGCGCGATTACGACCCGGCCACGGTGGCATCCAGCAGCGGCACGATTAACCTGATTTTCAGCGGCCTGGTTTCGTTTAACCCCGGCCTTGAATTAACCCCAGAACTGGCCGAAAGTTGGGACATCTCTGAAAACGGCACGGTTTACACTTTTAAACTGCGTCCTTATGCCCATTTTCAGGATGGCAGCCCGGTAACCGCCCAGGATTTTATTTATTCATGGGAACGCGCCGCCGACCCGGCCATCGATTCGGGTACGGTTTTAACTTACCTGGGAGATATTGTCGGTGTGCGTGAAAAACGCGCCGGCAAAGCCGACAGCATTTCAGGTCTGAAAGCGCTTGACGAACATACCTTGCAGGTCACCATCGACGCACCCAAACCTTATTTTTTACTTAAATTAACCTACCCCACCGCTTACGTGGTCAATCAAAAAAATATCGAATCGGGCAGCGAGTGGTATCGTAACCCGGTCGGCACCGGACCCTACCGTCTGCGCGAATGGAAATCCTTCGAATACACTCTGCTGGAACGCAACGATCAATATTATCTGCAGCAGCCGTCCATTCCTTATATCTACATTCAACAAAGCACCGGCGGATTGCTTTCTTACGAAAACGGCAACACCGACATCAAGGGCGTCAGCCTGGCCAGCATCGCCCGCGTATTGGACCCCAAAGATTCACTCAACGCCGAGCTGCGCAGTGGGGTGAGCCTGTGTACCGATTATCTCGTCTTTGACGTGAACCAACCGCCCTTTGACGATGTTAAAGTGCGCCAGGCTTTCAGCATGGCTTTTGACCGCCAGAAATATATCGATGTCGTGCTGCGCGGCGCCGCTCTGCCGGCCAAAGGGCTTTACCCGCCGGCCCTGCCGGGTTACAACCCCAACTTAAAGGGTCTGCCTTATGATGTGGAAGGAGCGCGCAAACTGCTGGCCGAATCAAAATACGGCGGTCCCGATAAACTGCCCGCCATCACCTTCAGCCAGAGCGGCACGGGGTATTACGTCAACCTCGATACGGCCGCACTGGTGCAAATGTGGCAGGATGCGTTGGGTGTAAAAATCAACATCGAGAGTCTGGATTCCAACAAATATTACGATGAAATCGGCAAAGGGTATCACGGCCAGATCTTCAGCGGCGGCTGGTGTGCCGATTATCCCGACCCCGAAAATTTTGCCGATGTGCTCTTTCACAGCGGTGCCGAAAGCAATCACGGCAATTACAGCAACCCCGAATTGGATGCCATTCTGGAGCAGGCCCGCGTGGAGCAGGATGTAGACAAACGTATTGCGCTGTACCAACAGGCTGAAGAAATCATCGTCAATGACGCCCCGGTTTTGTTTACCAGCCACGGGCTCAGTTATGTGGTGGTTAAGCCCTATATCAAAGGTTATGTTTTAACGCCCATGAACATCCCCATCGAACGCTATCTTTCCATTGACCCAAGTCTTGTTCCGGAACAATAAAATGACAATTCCTTTTGAGAGCACTTTTGCAGAAACGATTGACTGGCTGCTGGAAGAAGAATCACCCGGCGCCCGTTACCTGGCTCTGCGCGACCTAACGTCCCCGGCCGATGAAAAAGCCCTGGCTGCCGCTCGCCAAAAAGCCCACCGCGAAGGGCCAATTGCACAAGTATTGGATAATATGATGCCTGAAGGTTACTGGGTTAAACCCGGCCCCGGTTATATCCAAAAATACCGTTCCAGCGTGTGGGCCATCATTCTGCTGTCACAACTGGGCGCAAATATCAACGAAGATGAGCGCATCGCCAGGGCCTGTGATTATATGTTAACCAACGCGTTGATCGGCGACGGGCGTTTGACTTCCATGACATTAACCGCGCCTTCGGGTAATATCGATTGTTTACAGGGCAACCTCTGCCGGGCGTTATACAGCCTGGGCTGCCGGGATGAACGTTTATTTAAGGCGTACGAATGGATGGCCGGCAGCGAGATGGGCGAAGATAATTTTAAATATGTGGGGTATAAAAGCGGACCCAATTTTGAATGCCGCATTAATGGTCCCCTGCCCTGCGCCTGGGGCGCAGTGAAAGTGATGCTGGCTTTTGCCGCCCTGGCGCCCGAACAGCGCAGCCCGTTGGTGGAACGCGCCATTTCGCGCGGACTTGACTTTATGTTCAGCATCGAACCACGTACAGCCCGCTGGCCCATGCGTCACGATGGGGCCCCCAATCGCGCCTGGTGGAAGTTTGGTTTCCCCGTGTTTTACGTTACCGATTTGTTACAGGCCGCAGAAGCCCTGGTGGAGTTGGGATATGGGCAGGATGAACGCCTGGCGCAGGTGCTCAACCTGGTGCGTGAAAAACAAAACGGACAGGGTCGCTGGGTGTTGGAATACGACTATCCCGGCAAAACCTGGTTGGATTTCGGCGCAAAAAATGAGGTCAACAAATGGGTCA
>JAJTBH010000275.1 GCA_021287005.1 Anaerolineae bacterium | reverse complement strand
AGAATTTTTAACCATGATATCCAGAAAACGATCCACAATCAGGCAGAGGATCAGATGATTTGATGGTTGTTTATCTTCAATAAAATCGGAGGATTTATAATGAATGATCATATCATCATGTAATTGATGAGATGTAATGATTTCCTTTAAGGATGTTGCGAAATTACTCTTATCTATTTGCAGAGTGTAAATACTTTCAGATATGGAGCGCAACTGGCTCATAACACCGGTAAGTTGGGTAATGATTTCCGGCAACAAACTGCTTGATGGACAGGTTTGTGGGTTTCCGGGGTGTTGCGCCGCGATATCAATTTGAACTTTTAATGCTGCCAGATTTTGATTGATTTCTTCATTGATTTTGTGAGAAATGGAATGATTTCTCTGAAAATAACTTTTCAGCATTAATTCAAACAGATTCACCACATTACGATCTGGCTCTGTTTGATTATGGTTTGAAGTTTCTGATGAATGGTTAAAAATGTTATTCACCTGGATACCTGCTTCAATTTAAAGATTTTTTTAGGGGGGAGGTACGCCCCGAGGGTAACAGGGCGTACCTCCAATACCAGTAAAAGAAGATAATAATTTGGACTTACCAGTAAAAATTATCTTCCACCCTAAATTTGAAATCGCGATACCAGATTCTGCAATGTATCGGCCATTTCCGATAAGGATTGTGCTGAAGCACTGACTTCTTCAATTTGAGCGCTCATTTCTTCCGTGCTTGCGCTGACTTCTTCGACTGCCGCTGAATTTTCTTCGCTGACACTGGCAATGTTTTCAATGGCGTGCAGCACTTCATTTGAGCTGGCTGACATTTCTTCGGAAGATGCGGTGTTTTCTTCAACCACTGCCGAGATATTATCCATCATTGCGACCAGTTCGCCGGCCAGTTCATTCATACGAGCGGCGGCATCAACGATCTGTTCGCCCGAAGCCTGGCTTTCAAGCGTAGCCTGCATAATTGTGTCGAGTGATATTTTGGATTGTTCGGCCAGGTTGACACCCTGATCGACTTCCTTGCTGCTTTCATTCATGGCATTTATGGCTTCAAGAACGCTGGCCTGAATGCTTTTTACCAAACCTGAAATATCTTTCGTGGCAGAAGTTGATCTTTCGGCTAATTTGCGAACTTCATCGGCGACTACAGAGAAACCTTTACCGGCTTCACCGGCGCGGGCGGCTTCAATGGCGGCATTGAGCGCCAGTAAATTGGTTTGTGAGGAAATATCGTCAATCAATTCCACTATGGCGCCAATCTGATTGGAATGTTCACCCATCGTGCGCACTTTTTCGGTGGAAAGATTCACTTTATTGCGAATGCGTTCCATACCTTTGGCGGTGTCGCTCACGGCGGTGGCGCTGGCGTCAGTGAGATGCACAGTTTTGGATGCGTTTTGCGATTGCACACCGGCACTGTCGGATACCTGGTGAATGGCGTCGGATAATTGAGCGGTTAAGGACGAGGCATTGTTGACTGCCAGTGATTGTTCCTGAGCGCCTTTGGCAACACCGCTAATGGCACGGTTGGTCTGTTCGACGGATGCGGCTGTGTGCGAGATCGATTCACTTTGCTGATTGATGCCTTGAGTGATCTGTTGAATGGTGGTGCTGATCTGGTTGGCGGCATCACCGGCCTGGTCGGCAGAGGAGGCCAGTTCGGATGAAGCGTTGTTCAAATTGCTGACGCTTTCTGACACGCCTCCAATCAAATTGCGTAAACCCAGGATCATTCTTTCAAAGGCGTTTCCGAGAACGTCTTTATTGGAGATTGGTTTGGCGTTAGCCGTAAGATCTCCACTGGAGACTTTTCCGGCCACGGAGGCAATTTCCTGTAGGTAGGCAATCATTTTTTGGAAAGCCAGGGCAATATCGCCCATTTCATCCCGGTTTTTGATATCCAGAGTGATATCCAACTCACCGCGTGAGATTGCTTCGGCTGCGGCAGACAGTTTTTTGGCGGGTTCCGACAGTGAACGAGCTACCAGAATGGTTATTACAATTCCAACCAGTACAGCCAGAGAGGTTAAGACAATCGTGATTGTTCTGTTTTGAGCGGAAAAGTCCTGGCTTTGTTGAAAACTTTGCTGAGCTTGTTCAAGGTGGCTGTTTTCAAATTCATCAAAATATTTATCGGCCTGTGTTGCGGCAGGAGCGGCTTCGGCAAAGATTTTTAGAGCGGTATCATCGTCATCTTTTAATGCCGGTTCGTATATTTTTTGGGCGTAACTCATGTAGATGTCGAAATTTTTCGATATCTCATCATAACTGGTTTGTTCTTCCTTTGAACTGACCAGTGATTTCATGATCGCCAGTTGCTCACGAACTCTTTTTTCAGCCGCTTCTGTTGCATCAATGGCAGCTTGAACTTTAGCAGGGTCGCTCTGGAGGGTGGCCTCGCGGATGCTTACCCGGGCAGACTTAAAGTCGACGTTGGCCTGTGCGGCAGCCAATGCGGCTTTTGTTTCCTGAGCAAACAAACGGTTCAGACGACTTTCAATGTTTAGTGTGGCATAAATGCCCATACTTCCGGATGCCAGTGTTAACAAAACGATAACCCCGAATGAGAACAATAATTTTTTCTGAATATTTACGCGCATATCAAAACTCCCAATTTAGATCGTAATTATAGACAAATTTTACTAAGGACATAGACAAATGTCTATAAGTAAATTGGATTATTTTGAGCTTCTTATTCCTTTAATTTTTACAACAATAAAGGTCTTATTTAGTCTAATAATTGATCGAAAACTTTGTAAAAAGATACGTAAAATACCCTCCTGCAGACATTTGTTCCTGCAGGAGGGTGATAACTCAAAAATTAAGTGAATTTAAGTGAGATTTTGTGTGATTTGGGCAGAATGACTACGCATGAATACGTAATTTTGCTTAAGCGGTTAATCGGAGCCTGATTAATCTTCTGAAATGACACCCTTTTTAATAGCCAGACGAATTAAATCGGTTGAGGTTTTAAGATGAAGTTTTTGCATGATGTGGGATCGATGTACATCCACTGTGCGGGCACTTAACGAAAGTTTTTGGGCAATTTCCTGGCTGCTTAACCCTTCCGCCACCAGTTGAAAAACCTCACGCTCGCGGCTGGTTAACATGTCAAAATCGTCGGCGGCAAATTGTTTGGCCTTGTTAAAATAAGTATCGATGGCGCGCTCGTCAAGGGGCGGGCTTAAAAACCGCCGTCCATTCATTACGTCTCTGACCGCACGTACCAGGTGGTCTACCTGGGCGTCTTTTAATACATAGGCGGATACGCCATTTTTAATGGCTTCCAATACATAAGCTTCTTTGGCGTGCATGGAAAGAATGACGGTTTTTGTATCCGGGGCAACCTCGCTCACTTTGCGCACCAGTTCAAGGCCGTTCATTTCGGGCATCATAATATCGGCAATTAAAACATTGGGTTTTAAGCGGGTGATTAAATCCAATGCTTCCAGGCCATTACTTGCCTCGGCCAGCACACGAAAATCAGGCTGGCTTTCCAAAAGGGTTCGAAGCCCCTGCCTTAAAATGGTATGATCATCAACCAGAATGATCGTTACGGTCATATCTCCTCCTCTCCAGATAAGAACCATCAATGGGAATGTTTAAGGTTATGGAAGTGCCTTCGCCGGGGTTTGATTCAATTAATAAATGCCCATTACACAATCCGGCTCGTTCCTGCATGCCGGAAAGTCCTCCGGTTTTTTGGATTAACAGTGCCTCATCAACGTTAAAACCACGGCCCTCGTCAATAATTTGAAGTCCCAGGTTTTGATCATCAGACCAGGCGAAAACCGAAACTTCTTTTTGTCCGGAATAACGCGCTGCATTGGTTAACGCCTCTTGTAAAACGCGGTAAGCGGTTGTTTCGATGCTGGCCGGAAAACGATTGTCCAGACTGTTATATTTAAAGTTTACTTTTATTCCGGTCTGGGCTGTATAACGCTCGAAATGCCAGAGCATGGCCGGCAATAAACCGAGATCATCCAAAATGGTCGGGCGCAGGTCCAGCGAAAGGGTGCGGATTTGATCCATCAATTCCTGCGTTAATCCTTGAGCCTTGGCTACAGACTTTTTACAGTTCAAGGTATCATCATCCGGGTTGATTTGATCAAGACTCATTTTTATATGAGTCAATTTTTGCCCGATCTCATCATGCAGTTCGCGGGCCAGATGACGTTTTTCACTTTCCTGAGTTTCAACCAGCTTCTGAGAGAGAATCTTCATTCGTTCGCGACCGGCTTTAACCTGTTCAAATAACCTGGCATTAAAAATTGAACCCGACATATAGTCACTCAGAGCTTCCAGCAGCGCCAGTTCATCTTTTTTAAAATCGCGGATATTTCCGGTGCTGAATACATTCAAAAAGCCGATAATGGTACTTTCGTGCAACAATTTCACGGAGACCATTGTTCTTAAATCCATTTGTTCACAAATCGATTGAAAGGATATGGGTAATTGGTTAAGATCGGGGATGATGATTAATCTTTCAGCATGAATCCGTTCATTATCTGGTTTGAGCGAATCTCTTAAAATACTTTCGGAACATTTTTTGATATCATCCGGGATTCCATAAGTGGCAACCAATTGGAAATCATCCATACTCTCATTAAATAAATGGACCATTGCCACGGGAACGCTCAAGGTTTGAGCAGCTTCCTCACAGATCGCTTCAGACACGGTTGTCAGGTCCAAACGATCATTTAAGTGGCTGGCGCAGCGTGCCAATGCTTCAGCCTGGCGCGTCGATTTGCGGCGCGCTTCGACTTCATTTTCAAGTGTAAGCTGATTATTAAAAATGGTTCTTATTGAGAAAATGACGGGAATGGTAATTAACAATATAATAAGGGCGACCGGCAGCAAAATCCGCACCATTAATGGCAACAAATAATGCTCCAGGCTCAGGTTGGGGTTAACAATGCCCAAAAAATAATTAAGGGACGGGAGCTTTATGAAAAATGCAATTATTTCTTTCCCGGTTTTGCTGTCGTTAACGGGTATGACATAATTAATAAATGCGCCCTGGTTTTGCAGGGTAGAAGTATTTAAAAGCTGTTTAAAAAAAGCGGCATCAGCCAGAAAGGTGATATTTTTTTGTGATATATCGCCGGGATATTCAAGAGCTCCATCACCAGAAAAAATAAAAAAGTACCCTGTTTGCGAACTGTCGAGCGTATTTAATATTTTTTTGATTTCAGCCAGAGTGTTTTCTTGAGATAAAAGGTTCTTTTGATATAAAGCCAGAGGAGCCTCAATATTTTTTTGTGCAAGCGCCATAATTCCCGATAATGAATTTTTTTGCTCGTCGGAAATGATGTTGACCCTCAGAAAATTAATATAAGTCAGCCCAATAATAACCGGAATGACAGCCAGGCCGAGAATAAAAACCAGATGAATCAGGATAAGTCGGTTTTTTCTTCCGGGGTAATTGACATGATTAAAAGGATTCAT
>JAJTBH010000274.1 GCA_021287005.1 Anaerolineae bacterium | reverse complement strand
GCATACTTTTTCGCGGCGAGTCGGTTTTAATCCCTCATCCCCATAAACCGTTTATCCCCTGCCAGAGCTGGTAAATACCCAGAAAAAACAAGGCCAGCGCCGATACCCCATTTAACACGGCCGTCATACGCGCATCCAGACGGTGCGCCAGCGAAAAAAGAACAATAAAGGCGGCGAAACAAGAGAGTAACGTCAGGTAAAATGCTGCCAAGAAACACAGCGCCGCCAGAACTGACTGCTGCCAGGATTGCATCAACAGCGGCACACCTACCGTGCCCCAGAACAGGTAAGGGCCGGGGCTTAAGGCATTCATTAAGACGGCCTTCCAGAAACCGCCGTTTGAATCGAATGACGAAACCACAGCCTGCCCGGCATGCCGCGCAACCGAAAAAGCTCCCCAGGCGAGATATAACAGAAAAAAACCACCCAGTAAACGCAAGCTATTAATTAAAAAATCCGGAGCGCGTGTTAAAACCAGAACCAGCAGAAGAATGATTGGACCGTCGCTGCAAAGCGGCGCCAGAGCCAGCGGCAGGTTACGCCAGATGCTGCGCCGTCCCGATTGACCCAATAAAAAAGCCTGGAAGGGCCCCGGCGATACTGCCGCCGAGAACCCCAAACCCAGGCCCTGTAAAAACAAAGTCCAGAGCGCCAATTAAGCCCCCGGCTTGCGCAGTTTAACGGCTGTACCGTAACATAACACTTCGGTGGCCGTTTCTGAAAACTGTGTGGCGTCGTAACGCATACCGATGATGGCATCCGCGCCCATTTGTTGGGCATGATAAACCATGCGCTCATAGGCTTCCTCGCGGGCATGCTCACACACCTCGGTAAAAGCTTCGATGTTGCCGCCCACAATCTGGTTTAAACCACCCAAAAGGCCCTGGGTAATGGTGGGGGAACGCACCACAATGCCACGCACCACACCCATATATTGCCCAATATGATATCCCTCAATTTCATTACCGGTTGTTACAAACATTTTTCCTCCCAGCACAAAACCTTATCTTGATTGTATTAGAAAAAGCTAATTTTCTTGTATTATATAACGCGAAAAAAGACAAAATGTTGCAGTTAAAACAGACGCGGCTGGATAAGCGTTTCCGCCGGAGGGGTGTAAAAGGGCATACGGCGCTGAATGCCGTAATGGACGCAGAGCCGGCTGAGCAAATCATCCAGGTGGCGTGAGCGCGGGCTCTGGCAGGAATACCTTTCGCCGAAAGTTTCTTCATAACGCCTGCGCAGGTCGGGAAACAGCCGGTCAAGCTGGCGATAAAACCAGGTGCGCTGGCGATCGCGCAGAGTGACCCCAAAAGCGGCCAGAATATAAAGCGCCCCGCTGGCAGCCGCATGTGCCACCAGGGCCTCCAGGGCGGCGTCATCGTCTTCAATAAAGGGTAAAACCGGCATTAAGGTTACTCCGCTGACGATGCCCGCATCTCTTAACCGGCGCATGGCCGCAAAACGGCGTGATGGCGACGGCGCGCCGGGTTCCAGTTTTTTCGCCAGTTCATCATTGGCCGTTGTAACGGTGATGCTCACCGCTGCATACACGCGGTTGATCCGGCTTAACAGGTCCAGGTCGCGCACTACCAGATCGCTCTTGGTGATAATATGCACCGGAAACTGGCAATCAGCCACAATTTCCAGCGCCTGGCGGGTTAAGCAGCGCTCGGCTTCCAGCGGCATATAAGGGTCGTTCATCGCGCCAAAACCAATCGTCCCCTTCACCCGTTTGCGCGGCAATTCAACACGCAGCAGATCAATGGCGTTGGTTTTTACCAAAACATCTTCGTTAAAATTTTCAATCCGGTAACATTCACTGCGTGAATCGCAATAGATACACTGATGCTGGCATCCGCGGTAAAGGTTTAAATTATATTTTAAGCCGAACCATGAATCGGGTTCTTTGATGGTGGTCAGTAGCGTGCGCGCCTGAATATCATTAATCATTACGCATCACCTGAAATAAAATTATTTATTCGAGGAATCTATAAACGGCAGCGTAAAATAAAAAGTGGATCCCTGTTTGGGTTCGGACTGCGCCCACACACGCCCCCCGTGGCGCTGTACAATGCGCTGCACCAGAGCCAGACCTATGCCGGTGCCTTCAAAATCGCTGATGGAATGCAGTCGCTCAAATGGTTTAAAAAGCTTGCCGGCATATTGCATATCAAAACCCAGACCGTTATCTTTTATAAAACCGACCTGCTCGCCCTGTTGATGGGTCACCCCGATTTCAATATGCGCCTGTTCACATTCCAGCGTATATTTCCAGGCATTATCCAGAAAACATTCCATCATTTTTCGCAATAAGGCGCGATCACCGCGCACCAGAATGGGCGTTTCAACCGTGATGGAAACATGCCGTCCGGGTATTTTGTGATTTAGTTCATTAATAATCGAATAGGCCAGCTTGCTCAGATCAACAACGCCTATCTCCATTTCGGAGCGTACCAGGCTGGTGAGGGTTAACAGATCGTCAATCAACTGGGCCATTCGTTTACTGGCAATTTGAATACGTTTTAGATAAAACTGCCCCTGAGCATCCAGAATGGGGGCATATTCTTCCTGCAATATCTGGCTATAACCGTTGAGCGAGCGCAGCGGTGTGCGCAAATCATGTGATATGGAATAGCTGAAGGATTCAATTTCATGGTTATAAACCTCAAGCTGGGTGGTACGCTCCGTCACACGCTGCTCCAATTCGGCATTTAACAGGCGAATCTCCTGTTCGGATTGTTTACGCGCGGTTACATCACGCCCCAAAACCACCAGCCCTTTGCGGCTGCCATCCTCATTCCAGATGGGCACTTTGATAATTTCAAATATCCGGTCACCGCCCTGAGGGGTAGGGATGTGTTCCTCGTTAATCGAAAGTGATCTTTTCTGCCAGGCCAGCTCATCTGATTGAACACAGGCAATAAATGCCTGGCGGTAAAAGGGCGTTGATTCAGCCAGTTCAAGATCGGTTTTGCCGCGATAATCCACTTTTTGCAGTTGAAAGAGCTGCAAATCAGCCTCATTGGCCTCCAGCCAGCGTCCCGCGCCGTCTTTAAAACAGACGATATCAGGGGTGGCATTAATTAAGGCGCGCAGACGTTCTTCACTCTCACGCAGGGCTTTTTCAACGTTAAAACGCGCCACGGCATTGCCAATTTGTTGCGCTATGCTTTCCAAAAACGAACGTAAAGAGTCAGACAATTTTTCCACTGAATAAGAAGAAACATTCAGACTTGCAACCAGCCTGCCGTCAATTTTGACCGGTATGATGGCGATCATTTTAAAATTATCCAAGAAAGTATCGGATGGATAAGGAATATTAATCTCATTCATACTGCCATAAACCGGAGCGCCACTTTGCGCCCACTGATAAGGGAAGGAATCAACGTCAAAATGAGATAACTGGATCATGAGTTTTTCACTGAGATTACGCGATACGATCAAATCCAGCGCCCGATGTTCGGCGGAACAATAATAAATTGCGCCCATGTCCATGCCGGGTAAATCCATGGCAGCATCCAGACATAAATCGAGACAATTTTCAAACGAGCGCGAATGGGATAATTCGGCGCTCAAACGATACAGTTTTAACAACAGATCGCGAGATTCTTTTTCCACGCTGATATCACGATAGGTGCCAATCAGTCGGGCGAAGATGCCGGGGGTCTGGCGCAGAACCACCTTGCCCTGCTCCATCACCCACAAATAAGAACCGTCTTTTTTTCTAAGGCGTGTTTCCAGACGGTAAACATCGTTGTTCTGGTATAAACAGGCATGCAGCATCTGTTCGGCTCGAGGTAAATCGTCCGGATGAACCAGGCTGCGCCAGGTATCCAGCGTTGCAGGCAGCTCGCCGGGTTGGTATCCCAGCAAGGCATAATATTCATCGCTCCAATAAACTTCTACTTCGTTGAGATGTGTTTTAAAGGTGTAATCCCAAATGGCCTCATTCACCGCCTCAAGCGCATAAGCCATTCTTTCACGGCTGAGACGCAGCGTTTCTTTGGTTTCAATACAATTCTGTTCAATGACGCAGCGTTGATCTTCAATCTTGAGCATGTTAGAAAAGAGTGGGGCAAAAAGATCAGCCAGCATACCGAGGTTAAGCGGCGTATCGCCGCCAATGTTGCCCCCCAACAACAAACCGCCCACCCGTTTTTTATTAAAAATTAAAGGCACCACCAGACAGGTCGCACAATTTAAATCACTCAAACAATAGGCAGCCTGATTTTGACCGGCAGGCCACAATTCCACCTGATGAATGCCGTAAGACAAATCAATCAGGCAGTTCAGGGCAATCTCCACGCCGGCAGTTAACCGGATTGAAGAATAATGGTATAAAATTCGATGTTCGTTTTGAAGAAACGGTGCAGAATATCGCCAGAGCACAACTTCCTGGAGGTTATAAAACGCTTTTAACTGGCTCACCAGATAAGAAAATGCTTCATCAGGCGTATCAATACGGTTTAACAACTCTTTATAAAGAGTTGTTTCAAATCCATCCCCGCTTGATGGAAAAGAACCGGTCAAATTTAACGGGTCGGGAGAAGAATTCAAATTTGTTCCTACATCGTATAAAAAAGGCCCCTTTATTCTGAAAGCCTTTTTATTATACCTCCACCCGATTATTTAGGGCTTAAATTTATAACAAAGTTAGTATTTGTTTACCGGTCGCCGGTTGCCGCCTTTATTGGGTAAAATAATGCGTTATAATGCCCGGGTATAAATTTACAGGCATATTTTATTGGAGTCATTCATGAATACCATTTACCTTGCCCGTCACGCTACCCCGGATTGGAGTCGCAAAGACATTCGTTATGATATTCCCCCGGGGCCGCCTCTGGTTGAACAGGGCAAAATTGAAGCCCGTCAGTTGGGGATTTATCTGAAAGAAGTTGGGGCTAAAAAGATTTTTCACAGTCCACTTGAACGCACTCGCAACACGGCCGAAATTGCCGCACAGGCCAGTGGATTGCCCTTTGAGGAACGTTCGGAAATTATAGAATGGCGTGAGGATGAAACCGAAAGCGATTTGCACGCCCGTTTCTGGCCGTTTTGGCTGTGGTGTGTGGAAAACAACGAAAAAATCGGCCCGATTGCTTTAATCACACATGGCGGCCCGGCGCGTTATATGCTGCAGCATCTTGGCATCGACTTAAAAATATTGGAAAACCACCGCCATATGTATGATTACACCAATCCCCTGCCGCCGGCCGGTGCCTGGCGAATTGAACGGGAGCAACCCAACGCCCCCTGGCAATTTGAGCTGACATTTAAGCCGCCCACTGCAAAACGTATTTCGTAATTGCAAGTATTGACCTTAAAAGTTCATTCGAGTATAATCGGGGGGCACAAAGTGTCGGTCAGTGCGTTTATCTGATACTTTAAGCAAATGGCTCACTAGCTCAATGGCAGAGCAACTGACTCTTAATCAGTGGGTTCAGGGTTCAAGTCCCTGGTCGATCACACGAAAACCGCCACTTGTGGCGGGTT
>JAJTBH010000273.1 GCA_021287005.1 Anaerolineae bacterium | reverse complement strand
GTCATGGCCAGCGCCTGAGTGTCGTTAAAGGGCGAAGGCTGCAACCAGGTGAGCGCAAATTTTTCTTCATACCCGCTTTTTACGGTATCAAAGATTTTTTGCGGCTCCTGAAGCGGGCTTTGTTTTAAGACGGTCAACAGTCCGGTTGAAGTGTATTCGGGGTAAAGGTCGATCTGCCCATTAAGCAGAGCCTCATGGGCAATGGGTGTGCCGCCCAGGTTGAGTTTACGTTCAACCGTAAAACCGGCGTTTTCCAGTATCTGGGCATACATTTCGGCCACAATAAATTCTTCGGTGAAATCTTTTGAACCGACCACCAGCTTGCCGCCGTTTCCCGCCATGGGAGCAGCAGCCGGCGCGCAGGCGCTTAATAACATGGCGGCCGAAAGCAGGGCAAATATTAAAATTTGTAAAACCGAATTTCTTTTCATGAGATCACTCCTTTTGTAAATCATTGCGATATCCCCGCAGATCGGGTGGTTTTTTAAAACGCCGCCACGGGATACCTTTTTTGAAACAAAGACCAGAATAGTTCTGATAAAAGCGCCAGCAAAGCCACCGGCACTGCGCCCAACAGCATAGCCGGGATGTTATAAAGGGCAAATCCGCGCGTAATAAAATCTCCCAGTCCGCCGCCGCCGATAAAAGCGGCTAAAGTGGCGCTGGATATCACCTCAACTGAAGCTAATCGAATGCCGGTGATGATGGCGGGGATGGCCAATGGAATTTCCACCTGTCTTAAAACCTGGGCGGGCGTCATGCCCATAGCGGATGCCGATTCGATCACAAACGGGTCCACACCGCGCAAACCGGCATAGGTATTAATTAATACCGGCGGGAAAGCCAGAACGGTCAACGCCGCCAGCGCGGGTTTAAACCCCAACCCCAGGTATGGCAGGGCCAGAAACAATATTGCCAGGCTGGGAATGACACGAAAGGCATTAAAAACATTAATCACCGCCTGCGCGATCTGTACGTGTTTTGATATCCAGATGCCGACCGGCAAAGCCACCAGCAGACTGATGCCAAGGGCAACCAGGCTTAATTCCAGGTGGCGGCCCAATGCCTGCCAGAAATAAGCCTGGTTTTGTGTGTAATAAGTTAATGTGCCTGACAGTAAATCCATAAATTTTATTTCCTTATCCCGCTCCACACAGCCCGGCCTGTTTAACGCCGTTACAGGCTGGCCCGGATTAAATAAATTGTGACCTTAAATTGACCGAATTTGGATATAAATTTTTTGTTTCGTTTTTTACAAAACCCGTCTCCCTTCATTTTTTAAGCAGTCTTTCTATTTTGATGCACCTGACCGTCATTTTCTTACCCCATTAAGAGAAATTAAATTCTATTAATTTAATAAAAGCGAGTTATAATAAAAATACGCTTATCTGCCCGGATAATTGTGACCGGTTGGCAGCCCGCTTTGCCGGGTTCTGCCATTGTTTAAACGCCAAACGATTCTGTTAATTGAATATGGAGTATCTTGATGGATAACGATTTGGAATTACGCAAACAACTGGTTAACCTGTTAACAACCGCCCAGGCGCATATGGGTTTTGATGAAGCGCTTGCCGATTTCCCCGCCGATTATATGAATACCCGGCTGACAGGTTGTGATTACACTTTCTGGCACCTGCTCGAACATATGCGCATCTGCCAGCGTGACATTCTCGATTATATTGAAGCCGATCATTATAAATGGCTTAACTTCCCCGACGACCTCTGGCCGGATAAATCAACCACGGCAACCGTCACCGCCTGGCAGCGCAGCATTGATGCTTTTTTGGCCGACCGCCGGCGCCTGGCCGAAATTGTTAACAACCCGCATCACGACCTGTTTGCCGCCCTGCCCAACAGCGGCTCAAGCCACCACAATATCCTGCGTGAAATTAACATCATATCCGATCACACCGCCTATCACATCGGCGAGCTGGCATATGCCCGCGGTATGCTGGGCCTGTGGAAAAAGAATTAAATCAACCTTTGAATGTAAAAAACCTTAAACATGACAAAGAAAAAACCTCGTTCGAGGTTTTTTCTTTTTAAGCCGGGTATTTTTATCTGTAAGGGGAATGTAAGTTTATTTTTATTATTTCTTGAGTTTATTTGGATATAATTTGTAAGATTTATAGTTAATGAATGTGAACAAAAAGGTGCGGACGTCGGAAAAGTTCACCACGATTTGGAATAATTAAATTGTTAATCGTAAATTTTTATTACTAGAGAAAAGAGGATTATGAAAACATTCAATGTAAGTTTATTATGGAAAAATTGGAAACAATTCCGACATTCGTTACAGGCCAGATTATTGTTTATTATTCTGGTGATTACCCTGACCCCCCTGATCATTCTTTCGGTTACGAACATCCTTCAAACCACCGGCGGCATTGAAGAATCGGTACACCAGCGCCTGGCCGATACATCCAAATATGAAGCCGAATTTATTGACACCTGGGCCAGCGAACGCATGAAAAACATTGAAACGATCGCTTTAAATGAATCCATTCAGAAACAGGATGCCGATCCCGCCAAAGCCTTCCTGGGCGATTATTACAAAATCTGGAGTGGATTTAATAGCTACTCGCTGGTTGATCTGAATGGTGACGTTAATATCAGCTATTCTCCCCCGGCAGCCAGCGCCACCCCCGCGCCTGCAACCACCACCTCAAGTACGACTGCATCAAAACCGATTAATGTAAAAGACCGCGAGTATTATCAAAGAGGTTTAAACGGCGAAAGTGTCATTTCTCAACCGTTACTTTCCAAATCGGCTACCGCCACCAACCGGCCTGTCAACGTCATTTTTTCGGCCCCGGTCTATTCTGAAGGAAAAGTCAGCGGCGTGATGGCCGGGCTTGTTTCGGTTCAGGGTATTGGCGATATGCTGGCCAAACAAAACCTGGGAGATACCGGCGAATCGTATTTGATTACGCGCGACGGCCTGGTGGTAACTCCGCTGAAATACGGCCAGGAGTTGATTGATAATGGCAAAGTAAAAGACTCAATCATCTTAAATTACAAGTTGGATACCTTTGCCGGCCAGCAAATTGAAGCCGGGCAGAGCGGCGTTTCGGAATATCTGGATTATCGCGGTGTTCCGGTGGTGGGGGCTTATACCTGGCTGCCGACCATGCAGTTGGGTTTGATCGTGGAACAGGATAAAGCCGAAGCCATGACAACCCTCAACCAGATTTTAATGAGTTCAATCACAATTATTGTGATCATTGCCATCATTTTGCTGGTGGTCATGTATTTTGTTTCCCTGTCCGTCTCAAAACCCATTCGCCATATGGCGGAAGTTGCCGACGCCATAGCAGAAGGAAAAACCCACCACCAGTTAAATGTCGACCGTAAGGATGAAGTGGGTGTTCTGGCACGTTCATTCCAGAAGATCATCGACTATCAAACTTTGATGGCCGACACGGCCGGAAAAATTGCAACCGGAGACCTGACGGTTACGGTGCAGCCCAAATCACAATCCGATGAACTGGGGCATTCGTTTGTGCGTATGATCAACCACCTGCGCGAGTTAATTTCCACCATCAACGAAAATTCCCGGCAGCTCAGTACCGCCTCGGGGCAACTGGCTGAAACAGCCAGCCAGGCCGAACGCGCCACCAACCAGATATCCATGAGCATGCAGCAGGTTGCTAAGGGTATTAATCAGCAGGCTGACTCAATCAGCAGCACGGCTACTTCGGCCGAGCATATGGGCCGCGCCATTGAAGGCGTTGCCCGCGGTGCGCAGGATCAGGGCCGGGCTATAACCCGCGCCTCAGAAATTACCACCCGCATCAATTCGGCCGTTCAGCAGGTGGCCGGCAACGCCCGCGCCGTGACGGAACAATCCGCCGAGGCCGCCGAAGCCGCCCGTGAAGGCAGCAAAACCGTGGACGAAACCCTGCGGGGCATGTCGAACATCCGCACTAAAGTGGGCGTTTCGGCTGAAAAAGTGCGCGAAATGGGTTCCCGCTCAGACCAGATCGGCGCCATCGTTGAAACCATTGACGATATCGCTTCACAGACCAACCTGCTGGCCTTAAATGCGGCCATTGAGGCCGCCCGCGCCGGCGAACACGGCAAGGGTTTTGCCGTGGTGGCTGACGAAGTACGCAAACTGGCCGAAAAATCGGCCGGAGCCACCAAAGAAATTGGCGGCCTGATTAGAGGCATTCAAAATACGGTGGGTGACGCCGTAAAAGCGATGGATGACGGCGCCCGTGAAGTGGAGGTGGGCGTAACACGCGCCAACCAGGCCGGCGTGGCTCTGGGCAACATCTTAAAAGCGGCCGAAGCCGTTTATGAACAGGCGCAGCAGGCCGGACAGGCCACCGAAGAGGTGCGTTTGGCTTCCAATGAACTGGTCGGCGCGATTGACTCGGTTTCGGCAGTGGTTGAAGAAAACACCGCTTCCACCGAAGAAATGACCGCCAGTTCGACCGAAGTGATGACATCCGTTGAAACCATCGCCAGCGTCAGCGAAGAAAACAGCGCCGCCGTTGAAGAGGTCAGCGCCAGCGTGCAGCAGGTGAACACCCAGGTGGGCGGCCTGACTTCTTCCGCCGAGGACCTGGCCAGAATGTCATCCAACTTGCAGCAGCTTGTTTCTCAATTTACGCTTTGATAAGGAACGCATCAATGGAACGTCAACTGGTAGTTTTTGGAGTAGGCTCGGAAGTATTCGGCGTGGATATCGCCATTGTGGAAGCCATTGTTAAAATGCAGGAAATCACACGCCTGCCGCAATCGGCCGATTATCTGGAAGGCATCACCAATTTACGCGGCAGCGTTTTACCCGTGATCAACCTTGAAAGAAGGTTGGGTTTGCAGCCCAGCCAGGTCACCCGCGATACGCGCATTATGATCATTTTGTTGGGCGACAACAAAGCCGGAATGATTGTTAATTCGGTATCGGAAGTGTTAATGGTGGATGAAGCGGTGATTGAAACCGCGCCCGCCCTGGTCAGTTCCACGCATACCGAATTTGTCAACGGTATTGCCAAAATAGACCAACGCCTGGTGCTGCTGCTGGATATCGGCAAAGTTTTCGCCGTCGAAGCGTCCCCGCTGCTGCCGGCCTGATAATAAATCAGTTTCTTTTCCCCCGTCTCAATTGTATTGGGGCGGGGATTTTTTTAATATAACGTCAATTCGGGTTATGATTTAATATCTCCCACGCGCCCGCCCTTGTGGAGCGGCTTTCCTGGACGATGCCCGATAGACCTGTAATTAAAAAATCACGCTTGTAATTTTGTTTTATATATAGGATAATAGACATTAAACGTCTATTATCCTATATGAAATTAATAACGCTTTCTTCCTTTGATACTTTTCCGTACTTTACCATTGAAGCGATTAAACAGCTTCTTGGAGATGAACCTGTTGCTGAAGGCACGATCCAGACGGCTCTTTACCGTTGGATGAAAGCCGGTTTAATCATCCAATTAAAAAAAGGTCATTATATGACACGCCGCTTTTTTGAACTGCACCGCGCGGATGTCGATTTTG
>JAJTBH010000272.1 GCA_021287005.1 Anaerolineae bacterium | reverse complement strand
ACCATTGATACCAACTTTAACTGTCATGACTAAAAAACCTCCTGTGTTAATATATATTAATTATACCGTATCCCCTTTAAATTGGGGATCGGTAGTTAGCCCTGTGAAAAAATTCTTTTGTAAACCGCCTCGCGTAAAAGACTACCTTTCATCATAACTTATTTTTTAGTTATCTTTCAAGGACAACGGTCCTGTCTTTTCATAATAGATGTCCATAATTGCCTGTGCCAGCTTGTTCGAATCGTGCCGCCACGGATTTAAATCATCCACCAGGTCGGTGGCATAAAGCGCATAGGATCGTGAAATTTCATCATCCAGAAACACCGGTGTTACACCCTCCGGCAAGACCAGGTCTTTACGATTGTTGCACACAATCAAATCAAAAACACGGCCTTGCATGTGTTTTTCAATGGTCTTAACATGATCTCCACTGGAATAACCGTCCGTTTCACCCGGTTGGGTGGCTACATTACAAACATAAAATTTTAAGGCCCGGCTGGCGCGCAACGCTTCGGCCAGGTCGGGAACCAGCAAGTTAGGCAGCAAACTGGTATACAGGCTGCCCGGTCCGATGATAATTAAATCGGCCGACAACAAAGCCTGAATGGAGGGCGGATAAGCCAGCGGATTGTTCGGTTCAAGCCAGACGCGATTTACCTTGCCATGCGCTTGCGGGATCATACTTTCACCGGACACCCGCACCACCCCTTCGGGCACGCTGATGTCAGCCATCAGGTGCACATCATGCAGCGTGGCGGGCAAAACCCGTCCCTGCACGGCCAACACCCGCCCCGACTCGGCAATAGCCGATTCAAAACTTCCGGTGATATCCGCCAGGGCGGTGATAAATAAATTTCCCAGGCTGTGGCCTTTTAAACCCGTGTCGGATGCAAAACGATATTGAAAGATCTTCGACATGAGGTCTTCATCGTTGGAAAGTGCCGTTAAACAGTTGCGCAGATCGCCGGGCGGTAAAATGCCCATATTTCGACGCAATTCACCCGACGAACCGCCGTCATCGGCCACGGTAACGATGGCCGTCAGATTGGTGGTATGCATTTTGAGCCCGCGCAGCAGCGATGACAGGCCGTTGCCGCCACCCACCACCACCACTCGCGGTCCGCGTTCGCGGCGGTGATAAGCCGACACGGCATCGATTAAACGTTGTCCGCGCGGCACAAAGGGTTTTAACAGAGAACGGTTAATTTCCCAGATTCCCCATATGATCAACCCGATACCCAACGAACCGAAAATCAGCGCCCGTAATATCCGATCCAAAAAACGCAGTGAAGCCATGCTTAACAGCGGCAGCCACCAGGTTTCGGGCGCCGTGCGGTAGAAGTCAAGCAGCAAAAAGGCAATACCCACACTTAACAACGTGGTACCGGCCAGAACTACCAGTACCCAGCGCTTAACCCCCAGTCCGGGTTTAAGCCATCGTAATTCTGTTCTCATAAATTTGGGTAATTTCTGCAGCCAGGACTTTGAATTTCTGTGCATAGTTAACGATCATACTCTTTTTTATTTATACAGTCAACGATTCTTTGATCGAGCTTCATTTTTATTGTATAATTTTTTACATGTTACTCTTACCCGATTATCGTGTGCGTCAACGCGATTATCTCCTTGAAATATCACGCGCATTAACCCAGGAACTTGATCTGGATAAACTTTTAGGTCGAATTTTAAGTTTATCCATCGATATGCTTTCCGGTCAGGCCGGCATCATCGTGCTGCGCTCGCCGCTGGAAGGCTGGCAAATTCGCGTAACCCAGGGCCTGCCGGCAGCTTTTATAAAAATTATTCAACCGTTGCTGGCAAACGTTCCGTACAATACGGAATCCCCGGAAACCGCCGAACTCCCCGAAATCAACCGGCTCTTAACCGAAGTTATCCTTGAAGCCAGCATGGGGCAATTAACCGGCGTCGGTCTGCCCCTGGTGGCGCGCAAGCAGGTTTCCGGTTCCATTTTTATCTTTCGCGGTTACCCCAATGCTTTTTCAAACAACGACCGGGCTTTGTTAAGCAGTTTTGCCGACCAGGCCGCCATCGCCGTTCAAAATGCCCTTTTATATACGCAAACCAACCAGCAAAAACAACGCCTTAATGCCATTCTTGATTCGGCCGCCGACGGCATGCTCATCTTAACCCCCGGTCATATCATTGAACGTTGTAACCCCGCTTTTGCCCACCTGGTTGGTAAAAATATGGATGAAATCCAGGGGCAAAACAGTGACGATATTTTAAAATGGGCTGCCACGCCTCAGGGCATGACGCTGGATGAAGCCGAAGCCGGCGGTTGGCCTTTGACCACCCGCTCTCACCTTTACATAGAAGGTGATTTGTTAAAAAATAACGACCCACACCCCTTGCCGGTCGGTGTTACTTACGCCCCATTGATATCGGTCGACGGTAAATTAATGAATATTATTGCCAGCATTCGCGATATCACCCACTTTCGCCAGGCGGATGAATTAAAAAGCACTTTTATATCCATTATCAGCCATGAGTTAAAAACCCCGGTGGCTTTAATTAAGGGATATGTAAGCACTTTGCGCCGTGAAGATGCCAACTGGGATCCGACCATCGTTCAGGACAGCCTGGCAATCATAGAAGAAGAGGCCGATCGCCTGACCGGCATGATCGAGAATCTTTTGGATGCCTCGCGTTTGCAGGCCGGCGGGTTAAACATTAAACGAACCGACATGTATCTGCCCGACCTGTGCAAACGGCTGGCCGATCGTTTTCAAACACAGACCGAACAGCACCATATCAGCACCGACTTTCCCGACGATTTTCCCGTCCTGCTGGCAGATGAAACCCGCATCAGTCAGGTTATTTCCAACCTGATTTCCAATGCTTTAAAATACGCTCCCAAAGGCGAAATTATCATTCGCGGACAGGTGCGCCCCAATCACATTACAATCAGCGTCAGCGACGAAGGCCCGGGCATATCCGCCTCCGATATTCCGCATGTGTTTGACCGTTTTTACCGCGCCCCCGATATGGCGCGCCAGACCAAAGGCGCCGGATTGGGGCTTTACCTCTCGCGCGCCATCATTGAAGCGCATGGCGGTAGAATGTGGGTGGATACCGAACCAGTGAAAGGCACACGCATCTGCTTCACATTACCCCGTAATTAAATACGTCACGGTGGTATAATTCATTCGTTAAATTCTCCAGATTATAAGGAACCCGACATGGCACAAACACAAACCTCATGCCCTCGCTGTCGCCAGCCCATCATGGCGCAGATTGAGCAATTATTTGATGTAAATGAGGACCCGCAGGCCAAACAACGCCTGTTAAGTGGTCAGGCCAATTATGTGCGCTGCCCTCACTGTGGTTACGAGGGTATGCTCAGCCTACCCATTGTGTACCATGATAACAGCAAGGAACTGTTGTTAACTTACTTCCCGCCCGACCTGGGTGTTTCGGTCAACGAACAGGAAAAACTGCTTGGACCGATGATCACCAAAACGGTCAACCGTCTGGCGCCCGAACAGCGCAAAGCCTATGTTTTACGCCCTCAGGGCATGTTAACCATGCAAACCATGATTGAAAAAGTGCTTGAAGGTGACGGTATTACCAGAGAAGAAATTCAAAAATCACAACAGCGCATGATGTTGTTGGAACGATTGATGACCATTTCACCGGCTTCTCGCGCCGATGTGATTAAACAGGAAGAAGCCAATATCGATCAGGCTTTTTTCATGCTGCTCTCGCGCATCATGCAGGCCACCCTGGCACAGGGCGATCAAAACAGCGCCCGCGTGTTGGCCGGTTTACAGCAAGACCTGTTAACCCACACCGCACTGGGGCAGGAGTTAAAACAACAGAGTATTGAAATCGATAATGCCGTTAAGGCTTTACAGGCTGCCGATAAAGAAGGATTAACCCGCGAGAAACTGCTCGATATCTTAATTGGCACTTCGTCGGATGCGGCTTTATCCACCATCGCCAGCATGGCACGCGGCGGCCTCGATTACACCTTCTTTGAATTGTTAAGCAACAAAATTGACCAGGCCGGCGCCGAAGAAAAAGAGAAACTGGCTGCCATGCGCGAAAAGTTACTGCTGGTAACCAGTCAAATCGACCAGGCCATGCAGGCAGAGATGGATGCATCCAAACAGTTACTGGAAGCCATCCTCAAGGAAAACAATATTGAAGAAGCCGTCATGGCCCACATTGAAGAAATCAGCGATTTCTTCGTTCAGATTCTTAAAACCGAACTGGATGCAGCGCGCAAAGCCGGTGATCTGGGGCGCAGCAGCAAAATTCAACAAATTGTTTCCACGCTGCAAAAAGCCAGCGCTCCCCCGCCTGAAGTGGCTTTCATTGATGAATTAATGTCCAGTGAAAACGAAGAGCAATTAAACAAAATTTTGGAAGCCAACAGCGACAAAATCACACCGGAATTTTTACAATTGCTCAACAGCATCGCCACGCAGGCCGAACAGCAAGGCCAACAGCCGGAAGTGGTTGAACAGGTACGTGATCTTTATCGCGCCGTTTTACGCTTCTCAATGAAAAAAGCAATGAAATAAACGAATTTTCAGATTGGGTGTATTAAATAAACCCGACTGTTTTATTCAATCAGGCAAAAAACACCGGCCAGGAGGCAAAAACTCATGGCCGGTGTTTATTTAAATTTATCCCAGAATATTCGAAAACCACATCCAGCCGATGTAAATCAATAAGGCCAGGGCCGGAATTAATGGCAGAGAGGTAACGATTAAAGCCGCTTTTATTTTCTTATAGACAAACAACACCCAGGCGGCTATCGCCAGGCCGATTACAAAAAAAGGATAACTCCAAATAAAACCCACAAACAAAACGGCTTCGGTTGAAACGCCGCTGTCAAAAGCCATAACCGACAAACCGGCAATGACCAGCCACGGCAGCAGAGACAACAAACTCATACCCTGTGAGACTATTAACCAGATAATAATACCCGGGCGGAACCCGGATGATGATTTAACTTTTTCCAACGATTCTGTTTCCATCAAAACACCTGTAATTTTCTGTTATCCGCACATGAAGATGAATTTATTCATCATTCAGGCGCAGGCCATACCCACGCACGGTCACGATGTATTCGTGTTTGGGATTCAACGGCGCCAACCTGTCACGCAGGCGGCGCACCAGGGCATCCAATGCCTGGTCAGACACGCCCATAGCTTCTTCATCCTCCCAGACGGTGCTTATTAAGTCCTGTCGAGAGACTACCTGGGCCTTATTATCATAAAGCAGTTTTAACAACCGGAATTGAGGAACCGAGAGCGGCGGCAACACTTCTTGATCTTTTATCCAGACCCGCCGCGAGCGCTCATCCAATAACAGGGTCCCTTTGGAATGTTGTTCAGTTAAAAGCGGTGAGGGTTCCATTGGCATGGTTGCATCTGAACTCAAAAAGACAAAAGTCTGCACAAAAGCAATCTGAATGAGATCTCCATCGCTTAATGTGGTGGGTTCAGAAATCAGGTTACCGTTATAATAAGTGCCGTTTTTACTGGAAAG
>JAJTBH010000271.1 GCA_021287005.1 Anaerolineae bacterium | reverse complement strand
TTCGGTGATCATGCCGTGGTTTATCATTACCCCTGCCTGGTGACGGCGGTGGATTTACGCGTCAACGTGACGGTTGAGCCCATAACCGCTCAGGAAATTTCCATTGAAACACCGGCGCTTAAAGAAACCCGGCAAACCAGGATTGTTTCGTTAAACGAACTGTCAGGTTTACAAACTTACGATGCCGGTACGGCTTTTGTGACGGCTGCCGTTCAACAGCTTTATCAAAAATTCTCTCTGAAACAGGGACTAAAAATTACCACTGCCGGCCCGCGCATCAGCTTTGGCCTGGGCAGTTCTTCCGCCGTGACCGTGGCAACGGTTTATGCACTGGCCCATTTGTTTAATTTAAACCTTGAAAAACAGGATTTGTTTGACCTGGCTTATGCGGCTGTGCTGGCTGTGCAAAAAGTGGGCTCCGGGTTTGATGTTGCTTCGGCTGTTTACGGAGGTACCATTTATTACTGCGCTTCAAAAAGCCAGCCTCTGCCTCTCATGAATTACCCACTGGTGATCGGGTATTCCGGTGAAAAGGTCAGCACAACCAACCTGGTTAATCAGGTGGCGGCTTTGCGTGAGCGTCATCCGCAGGTGGTGGAGCCCATCTTTCAATCCATCGGGCAGATCACCGAACAAGCCAGGCTGGCCCTGCTGGTCCAGGATTGGCCTGTGTTGGGTGAACTGATGAATTTACACCAGGGTCTGCTGGTTTCAATTGGCGTCAGTACGCTGGAGCTTGAAAAATTAATTTATGCTGCACGCAGCAGCGGCGCTTATGGCGCCAAACTATCAGGCGCCGGCGGCGGGGATTGTATGTATGCGCTGGTGAATGCCGCCCGGCGCGCGGATGTGGAAACTGCCCTGACGGAGGCGGGTGGGACTTTGGTGCCATTCCAATCTAATGCCGAGGGGGCCCGTGTTGAAACGGTAATGTGATCTTGATTATGACTTGAGTCCCATCCGGCTGAACCATGGGCGGGGCTACAATGAGCCTGTTCAAATTAATTATGTTTTGGGAGTATCATCATGAAACAGACTCATTATCAAAAAATTCGTCGTATTGTTGGCGAAGTCCTATCGCAGCTCTTAAACGTCCCGTTGATGGCGGGACTTTTATTAACCTTCATGCTTTCAAGGCTTTCACCCACTGAACCCAACCTGTATAGCGGTTATTTATGGTCCATGCTGTTTTTATGTCTGATTCCATTAAGCAGCCTGTTGTTTTATATCCCATTCGGTCACAAATCGCAGGAGCAAATAAATCATCGCCAGCGGATCGCCAGTTTTGCGTTGATGATAATAAGTTACCCGCTGGGTGTACTGGTCCTGTTTTTAACCGGCGCGCCATTGATTTTTCGTTCCATGGCCGTGGTTTACAGCCTGGTGACGGTGGGATTGATCGTTTTTAATTTGTTTATCCATTATAAAGCCAGCGGGCATGCCGCCGGTGTAGCCGGGCCGGTGGCGTCACTGGTTTACTTTTTCGGATGGTGGGCGGCGCCATTGCTGCTCTTGTTGCCCCTGGTAACCTGGGCGCGGGTGGCGGCCAAAGGGCATAGCGCCTGGCAGACCGTGGTGGGGGCAGGCATGAGCCTGGCCATCACCGTATCGGTCTTATATGCCTACGGTTTTTCGCCCTTCAGTGGTTTATTTCAATAAGTTAAAAAAACAAACCCCGGATGCAGGTGATCCGGGGTTTGTTTTAGAATTAGTTTTTCAAACTGTGGATGGGGGCGGGAATTTTTCCGCCAAACTCGACAAAGCGGCTTGACTGGCCCACATTGCGCACCGGGGCGATCACACTTTCGCCGAACAGGCCGCCGAACGAGACAAAATCACCGGCTTCTTTGCCGGGCACGGGAATGACGCGCACGGCAGTGGTTTTGTTGTTGATCATGCCGATGCACATTTCATCGGCAATAATGGCCGAGATGGTGGCGGCATCCACCGAACCGGGGATGGCGATCATATCCAACCCGACCGAACAAACCGCCGTCATGGCTTCCAGTTTTTCAAGTACCAGGCTGCCGTCGCGCACTGCGTTGGCAAGGGCCTGGTCTTCGCAGACCGGAATGAACGCGCCGCTTAAACCGCCCACGCTCTGACTGGCAAAAGTGCCGCCTTTTTTGACAGCGTCATTTAAAATGGCTATGATGGCGGTGGAGCCGGGGGCGCCAATCGCATCAACACCCAGAATTTGAATAATTTCACCCACGCTGTCGCCCACGTTGGGGGTAGGCGCCAGTGACAGGTCAACTACACCAAAAGGAATATTAAGGGCTTTGGCAACCTGCCGTCCAATTAACTCGCCGCTGCGTGTAACGCGGAAGGCCGTGCGTTTAATTTCTTCGGCCAGGTCGTGTAATCCCAAATTTTCACGTCCGGCCTGGTTGATCTTTCGTTCAAGGGCGCGTGCAATTACACCCGGACCACTGACGCCAACGTTAATCACCACTTCGTGCTGCCCCAGGCCGTGAATGGCGCCGGCCATAAACGGGTTGTCGCCGGGCTGGTTGGTGAAGACGACAAACTTGGCCGCCCCGAAACCGCCCTGATCGGCGCTTTTTTCGGCCAGGTCTTTAACCGTATGCCCCATAGTGACAATGGCATCCATGTTAATACCATAACGGGTGGAACCGACATTGATCGAAGAGCAGACTTTTTTGGTGGCGGTGAGTGCATCAGGAATGGATTTGATTAATTCCACATCACCGATGTTTAACCCATTGGCGACATCGGCTGAAAATCCGCCGAGGATATCAATGCCGACTGAACCGGCGGCATCATCCAACGCGCAGGCAATTTCAACAAAAGCGGCCGCGTCAAAACCGGCTCCAATGTGTGCCACGGGGGTTACCGCAATACGTTTATTTACAACGGGAATGGCGTATTCGGCGCTGATGCTTTCGCAGGTGTTTACCAGGTTGCCGGCGTAACGTTGAATTTTATCCTTAATCGCCTGGCAGGTTTGTTTAACGCTTTCATGGCGGCAATCCAGCAGGCTGATGCCCATAGTGACGGCGCGCACATCCAGTTTTTCTTTCTGGATCATATCAACGGTATTTAAAATTTCATCTGATTGAATCATATTTTCTCCAGTAAAACCGGGCGGAATAACCTTCCCCGGGGTTAATGTAAGGGCAGGTTAATCTCGTTTACAGCTCTAAAAATATCGTAGTGCTGAAGCACAACTCTTAAACCGGTCTTCAGGGAAAATTGCTGTAAATCACTGCGCACCTGTTGGATCGATTCACACTGTTTTAGATCGATAATTAAAACCATGACATAATCGCCGTTAGTTACGGTTGTAGAAAGGTCGAGAATATTAATCTCGTGTCGGGTGCAAAAATCGGCCACGGTGGCAACAAACCCAATCTGGTCGGGGCCGGTGGCGGTTAACACATACGCATTATCGGGAATGTTGGAACGCGGGATAATTTGCGTACTTTCCACGTGTTTCACCACCGCGTCAATGGTAGTCTCACTGTGGGCATCCACTTCGGATAACTTACGTTCTATATCGCGCCGGTTAATATCGGGAGGAAAGGAGGCCAGCAGGATCATGGTGAAATAACCACACAAAACACTTTGACGAATGTCGGCAATATCACCGTTTAATTCGCTGATGGCTTTGGAAACCTCATAGACAATACCGACCCGATCACGGGACATGATGGAAATGACAAATCTTTGCTGGGGATCACTCATAATTCGACCTTCATCAATAATTTATTAACCGTTATCACGGCTTTTGACCGATGGAAATATCATTTGTTTCCAAAGGGAACGTCATTTTAATTAACACCCCAAAATCTCCCGAAAACCGGGTTGGTTTGAGGTGTTTTAACCCATATTGTGATAATAACAGCTAATCGCCCATGCAGGTGCCAACCGAGCGAGCGCTGAGCAGCCAGGGGTGGTCGGCAGGAACCTGCTTGATCTTTCCGGCGACCTGTTCAAGTGGAACGGGCACGATGCTGTTTTGTTGCACTGAGGCCATGACGCCAAATTGGTCCTTGCAGATCATAGAGACGCAGGCGGTGCCCAACTGGGTTGCCAGCAGGCGGTCCAACGCGGAGGGTACACCGCCGCGCAATAAATAACCCAGAATGGTAATGCGCGTGTCGAGGCCGGTTAAAGCCGAAAGGCGGTTGTCCAGGAGGGCGGCGTTATCCATCAGGTTGCGATTTTCCAGCTCATCCAACTGGTGTGACACCTTGCGGCGGTCATCGCCGTCACGCAGGCGTTCGTTATTCTGGCGCAGGCGCTCATGGAATTCATGGTAATCTTTGGGGCTGGCGCCTTCGGCCACGGCAATAATTGAAAAACGTTTGTTATCCTTGTTGCGCTGGGCGATGGCTTCGGCCACTTTGTCGACTTCGTAAGGGATTTCAGGAATAAGAATGACATCGGCGCCGCCGGCAATGCCTGCCCCCAGGGTTAACCAGCCCGAATTGTTGCCCATGATTTCCACGATAATAATGCGGTGATGGCTGTGGGCGGTGGAATGCAGACGGTCAATGGCCTCGGCGGCTACTTCCATGGCTGTGTCAAAACCCACACTGGTATCCGTCATGGGAAGATGGTTATCAATGGCCTTGGGTAGGGTGATGATGTTTAACCCGTTTTTTGAAAGGTTATAAGCACTCTCTTGAGTTTCCTTGCCGCCCAGGCAAACCAGGGCGCTGAGATTGTGCTTACGATAAGTTTTAATGGCTTCTTCAGTTTTATCCGAGATTTTGTTGTTGCCTGACATTTGCTGGGGAGTATCGCGGCTGGTGCCCAAAATGGTGCCGCCGGTGGTTAAAATACCCGACAGTTGTGATTTTTCGATGCTGGTATATTGGTCATGAACCAGTCCATAAAACCCGTCTTGAAAGCCAATGATTTCAATATCCTTGGCGCGGGCTGATTTGCCGATGGCGCGAATGGCTGCATTTAAACCGGGTAAATCGCTGCCGGATGTTAATAGTCCAATTTTTTTCTTCATTCTACTCCTCCATTCCACTAAACCGGGGTCTACTCATTATTGTAACGGTTTTACCACATCAATGAGCAGCGTATTTTTAATATCATCATCAATAATATAAAAGGCCGAACGAACTTCTTCCGTTTTGCCGTCATTATAATGGTAATTTAAGTTCACCCAGACTTCCGCCGGGTTAACATCGTATGCCTGGATATAGGCGGAAACGACATCCACCTTGGTGATGGTTTTCCACCAGTTTTTATATTCGTCAAAGGGGTTATTTCCGGAAATATTGCAGCATTCATCTCTGAAACTGAGCGAGAGCATATCCCAGGCTTTGTCGTATTCCTGATTGTTGATGGCCTCAAAATATTGATTTACAAATGCCTCGGGATTATATTTTGTACGCGGCCAGGGGGTGAATGTGGCAGTCGGGCTGGGCGTCAGGTTTTGAGTGGGCATTAAAGTAACCGGCGTCGGCTGCGGTGTGTCGCTGAGAAAGACGGTTTGTGTCAGCCGCGCGGATGGGGTGGCTGCCCCGCGCGGGAAAAGCA